>JACQUH010000271.1 GCA_016210375.1 Chloroflexota bacterium | reverse complement strand
CGCCTCACCTCGGTGGACAAGGCCAACGTGCTGGAGACCTCCCGCCTATGGCGGCAGATCGCCCTAGAGCTGGCGCCAGAGTACCCCGATGTGACCCTGGACCACCAGCTCGCCGATAGCTGTGCCATGGCCCTTATCCAGAACCCCCGGCGTTTTGACGTCCTGGTCACAGAAAACACCTTTGGCGACATCCTCTCCGACGAGGCCTCGGTCCTGGCCGGCTCCATGGGCATGTTGCCTTCCGCCAGTCTCGCCGGCTTGCCCTCCGCCCATGGCCGTCGCGCCCGTGGCTTCTACGAGCCGATTCACGGCACTGCCCCCGACATTGCCGGCCAGGGCAAGGCCAACCCCATCGCCATGATCCTCAGCGCCGCCATGATGCTGCGTTACTCCCTGGGCCTGCCCAAAGAGGCAGAAGCCGTGGAGTTGGCGGTGGAGGTGGCGCTGGCAGCGGGTTACCGCACCCCTGACCTGGCGGCCCCAGGAGAGCGCGCCGTCTCCACCACCCAGATGGGGCAGGCGATCCTGGACGCTCTCACCTAGGCCCGACCCTCCTACCCCTATCAGCAAACAGCCCCGACGATGTCGGGGCTGTTTGCCTCTTGCCTTTCCCTTGCTAGGCGGAGTCGTCCTTGGAATCCTGATCGGCCTTCTTGGCGTGTTCCTGCGCCTTCTTGAGGCGCTCTTGTGCCTTCTTGGCGCGCTCTCGCGCCTCTTCGGCGCGCTCTTCCGCCTGCCCGGCGCGTTCTTTCACTTGCTCCCGCATCTGCTCCAGGATCTCCTTGTGCATCGCGGGTGGGAAGTTGCCCTGGGCCACGAGCTCTCTGACCTGCTGAGGGCGGCCCTGAGGCAGGGTCGGTGGATGCTTCAGGCGCTCCCCAGGCCAGGCGATCACATAGCTCACTGCCCCATCCTTCTCCACCACCAAGACCGGCGTGCCTATGCGGAGCCCCGCCAGGTTGATGCGATGCCCTGCTATCATCACTTGGGTATCTGTGGTTGTCTGGAACGCCACCGCCAGGCCGTCCTTGCGGGTGACCGTGAGCGTGGTATCGGTAACGCCAGAGACTGCCCCGCTGGTCAATGCGATGGTAACAACCTTGCCATCCCTGCCCAGCACCTGGAACTCGGCGTGCAGGACACCGCCATGGATGAAGCGCTGGGCTATGCCCGGCAAGCCAGGGATGAGGTCCTCGCGCTTGGGCTGGGACCTGGCTGGTTTCGGTCTAGCGGGCTCTGGCTCCGATCCCAGGGTGGCTGTGATGGTTAGCGCATCGCTGCCCCGGACGATGGCCAGGGTCACGGGGTCGCCAGGAGACAGCGCCTCAATCCCCTTCTTGAACTGCTTGGTATCGGTCACCGCCTGGCCATTGACGGCCTGGATTACATCGCCGGCTTTCACGCCCGCAGCCTCGGCGGGGCCACCGGGTACGAGCTTTGCCACGACAGCGCCGGAATCCACCATGAGGTTGAACTGGTGTTTGGTGCCCGTGTTAACGTCCTTCACCACCACTCCCAGCCAGCCGTCCTCGGCCTCCTGCTGCTGGCTGGCGCTCGGCTCCTGGGCGGACGGCGAGCCTCCCATCGCGGCGGCGGCTACACCTACCAGGGCCAGCATGCCCACTGTGGCCAAAAACAACCCGAAGGCCATTCTCTTGAGTACCATGTTCCGCTCCTTTTCCTTGGCCCTGTTACTTTCTATAACGCAAAGGGCAAGGGTCTGTCAGGGCGGAAGAAAACAACGGACGGGCGAAGTAGCTCGCCCCCACAACGTTTCTCAGCCTGGGCGCCGGCAGCTCCGGAGTACTGGAGGGAGGCTGGCTGTATTGGCTCGCTGTACTCAGAGAGCCTGTGAAGAAATGGGCTTCGCTGTGCCGCAAAGGGTTTGGGGCGCACCTTGTCATTCTTGAGCGAAGCGGTCAAACGACCTTCGGCTTCTGTTGCCTTCCGCTTCGCGAAGAATCTCTCATTGCCACCACTTTCGGCAAGGGCCGAGGCATCGGCCCGTGGCTAGCTAACCCATTCATTCACAAGCTCAGAGCCAAGGGAGAGAAGTAGGGTAGCCTGTAGGAGCCGCATGGCTACACCACCCCGAGGTCTTCCTCCGTCACATTGCCATCCACGATACGGAAGGCTCGCACCACAGGGGTTTGATGGTCCACCAGGGACACCAGGATGTAATACGCCTCGGGCCAGGTGGCCAGGCGGACGTCCGTGGCGGAGGGGTAGGCGGGCGAATGGGTGTGGGAGTGGTAGATGGCCAGCAGCTCCCAGCCCCTGTCGTCAATCTCGTTCAGGACGGGGATCATCTCCTTGCCGTCCATATCGTAGCGGGAGGGGCTGGCGGAGAAGTTGGTCATCCGGTAGAGCTTGGTGGACGATACCTTTTCCCCTGCGATGAACCCGCAGCACTCGTTGGGGTCGTTCTGCATGGAGTGTGATACCATCTAGTCAACAT
>JACQUH010000260.1 GCA_016210375.1 Chloroflexota bacterium | reverse complement strand
GGGCGGCATCATGCCCCAGCCTGAAGGCTGGGGTGTAGAAAGCCATGTTGAGATAGATTTTAAATACTTGTGCTGCTGTGGTTCCGACCTCTCCCCCTGTGGTCCCTCTCTCCGCAACGGAGAGGGGGACGATGATCTGGAGAATCGGTGTGATGCGGCAAGGCCGCATCACACCGATTCAAACCAATCTTCTCCCCCTTCCCGTGCGGGAGGGGGAGCCAGAGGGGGTTAGGTTATTTGGTAAATGACATTTGGGCTAGGGAACTCAGGGCTATTCCGGGATAGAGCCACAGCAACGTAGGGGGTGCATTTCATGCAAGAGCAAGCCAGGCCGTTGGCCGCCATCGTGGAGGGGGCATCCCTCCAGCTAGAGGAGGCCCACGCCGCGAGGGAGGTGGCGTATCCCCTCACCCGCAAAGTCGTTCAGTCCAGCGCCAACGCCATCCGCGCCGCCCACCGCCACGACTTTCCCCAGAGCCGCGTGCTCTTGGCTCAGGCCCAGGGTCAGCTTCAACAGATGCTGGAGGCCCTGGCGGGCCATCCGGACATCTACTACGCCGGCTACGTCTCCGACGCCCAGAAGGAGTACGCTGAGGCCCATGCCACCTTGGCATTCCTCTCCGGCGCTGCCCTGCCCGGGCCTGGGGCGCTGAAGGTGGAGGTTGCGCCCTACCTCAACGGCCTGGCCGAGGCCGCCAGCGAGCTGCGCCGGGCCATCCTGGATGCCCTTCGCCGCAACGACGTGGCCCCCTGCGAGGGCTGGATGGCCGTGATGGACGAGGTGTACAGCCTGCTGGTGACCATTGACTTCCCCGACGCCGTCACCGGCGGGCTGCGCCGCACCACGGACCAGCTCCGCGGCGTCCTGGAGCGCACCCGGGGCGACCTGACCATGGCGCTGCGCCAGCACGCTCTGGAGGGCAAGCTGGCGGAGTTCCAGGAGCAGGTCCGGCCCGACCCCCTTATTCCCCCTTCCCCAGCGGGTGTGGGGGAATAGGAAACAATCGAGGATTGAAGAACTAACTTCTTAGGCCAATTCACAATGGTGTAGTGTAACGCCCAAACGGTCTACACTCTCCACCTGTCCAATTACAGTGACTTGGTCGCCCTTATTCTTTATTGAAAGCCTTTCTCCCCAAGGCTCGTCAAAGAAGAAATAGATATCTCCAACTTTCAGGAGAGAGACTTGATACCAATTGACACCCTTTGCCTTAACAAAGTTAATGGTTGTAATAGCTCCACCGACGGTCATCCATTTGCCAAGATAGGGCTTAACCAGAGCATCGGCTTGCAGGCCAGTATATTGCTTGTAGAAATCGTGCAAATAACCCGGTGCTACATCTGTTAGTATTCGTGGCTGTATTGGAGGCCAGGGCAGAGGCACCAGACGCTGGGTGGGCGCTGGTCTAAGATCAACTGGCAGGCGAAACTCAACTCTCCGAATTATCCCCACCAAGTCAGGTACAAAGACGACTACCATGTACCCAACCATAATAAGGCCGAGTAATCCTAAGGCGATGAGCATTTGCACTGGTATGTCCACTCTCCCTACCTCCAGTGCCCACATAACCAAGCCGATGCCAAAACCAGCAACGCCAACGGCAGCAGATTTCCACTTCCGCATGCGCCCATTTTATTCACAGGGCACGTCCGACGCAAGTACATTATCCCCGAGCAATCTCTAAATGGTTTTCTTCAACCCAGCCCGATGGCATTTGACTAAATAACCTAACCCCGTCTGGCTCCTTCCTTCGTCCCGACCTAGTCGGGACTCAAGAGCTTGCCCTGAGCGCAGCGAAGGCACAGGCTCTTCCCGCGCGGGAAGGGGGAGAAGAGGTATTTATATCGGTGTGATGCGGCCTTGCCGCATCACACCGATACATCTGATCTTCCTCCCCCCTCTCTCATGGGGAGATCAGACCCCCAATGGCAGACTATTTGGTCATTGGCCACCAGAAGCGGTACCCCATGAAAGCTTTGATTTAGTTTCTTAGTTACGCGTGTTGCTGGGCACGGCTCCGCGGTGCCCAGCTTCTCGCAACGATGATCATACCATCGGGCAACCCTCCGGAGG
>JACQUH010000259.1 GCA_016210375.1 Chloroflexota bacterium | reverse complement strand
TCCGTGGCCGAGGGATATGCCTGGGAGTGGGTGTGAGAGTGGTAGATAGCCAGGAGTTCCCAGCCCTTATCATCAATCTCGTTCAGGACGGGGATCATCTCCTTGCCGTCCATATCGTAGCGGTAGGGGCTGGCGGAGACGTTGGTCATCCGGTAGAGCTTGGTGGCCGCTCCCTTTGCCCCTGCGATGAACCCGCAGCACTCGTTGGGGTCGTTCTGCAGGGCGTGGGCTACCATCTCGTCAACATATTTCTTGTCTAGCTGAAGCATTCCTCGCCCTCTTGGCAGCTATTCAACGCTCCACCGCGATAGTACCCGGCGTCCCGTCCACCACCTCGCCCACCACCGCCACCGTCGTCACGCCATGCCGCTCCAGCTCCTCGCGTAACACATGTTCCTTGGCGCGCGGCACCGAGATGAGCAGCCCGCCAGAGGTCTGGGCATCGCACAGTACGATGCGCACCTTCTCCGGCAAGGCCTCATCCCAGTGGACCCATCGCTCCAGGGAAGCCAGGTTCCGGTGCGTACCGCCTGGGGCCACGCCGCGCTCCGCCAGCTCCCACGCTCCCTCCAGCAGCGGGACCTTGCTCCACCAGACCCTCGCCGCCGTGCCGCTGCCTAGCATCATTCCTTTCAGGTGTCCCAGCAGGCCGTAGCCGGTGACGTCGGTGCAGGCATTGACGCCCACGTGCATCATGGCATTGGACGCCCCTGCGTTCAGCGCCTCCATTACGGCGATGGCCTCGCTGAGCACTGGGCCTTCCCCTATGGCGCCGTTCTTTGCCGCGGTGGTGATGATGCCCGTGCCCAGGGGCTTGGTCAGCACCAGCATGTCGCCGGGGTTTGCTCCAGCGTTGGTCACCTGCTCCCCAGGCCGGAGGACGCCCGTTACCGCCAGCCCGTACTTCGGCTCCTTGTCGTCCACCGTGTGGCCGCCAACAATGAGCAGGCCCGCCTCGGCTGCCTTGCCGTAGCCACCCTTCAAGATGCGCACCAGGATATCCTTTGGCAGCTCCACGGGGAACCCGACCAGGTTCAGCCCCAGGAGGGGTACCCCACCCATGGCGTACACATCGCTGACGGCGTTGGCGACCGCGATGGCGCCGAAGTGGTATGGATCGTCCACGATGGGCGGGAAGAAGTCTACCGTCTGCACCAGGGCAATAGTATCAGTAAGGCGGTAGACAGCGGCGTCGTCTCCCGTCTCGTTGCCGACCAGCAGGTTGGGGTCGGCGATGGTTGGTAGCTGGCCCAGGACCTGGGCCAGGTCCTCTGGACTAAACTTGGCGGCTCAACCGGCGCAGTGGGACAGGCTGGTCAGCCGCACGGCTCCCTGGTGCATGGCTCCGTCCTTGGTGGCTGAAGGCTACACAGGGATTGTAGCATAGGGAAACAGGAAGCGTAAGAATCTGGGCACGGCGGAGCCGTGCCCAGATTCTTACGCTTCGGATCTCCCCCTTCCCGCATCGGGAAGGGGGACCAAAGGGGTTAGGTTGGTCCTCCGAAAGCAAACAGAATCAAGCAATTGGGGGAGAATTCTCCTCGTCTTGCACACTCCGAGGCATCTCTGCTCTATAATAGGCATAGGAACAGTCTATACCTCTGAGGAGCGACATGGAGATAGGACAGCTAGAAGCCTTCCTTCAAGTGGTGCAGTACCACAGCTTCAGCCACGCTGCCGAGGCCCTGGAGCTTACGCAGCCCTCTCTCAGCGCCCGCATTCTTTCACTGGAGCGGGAGATGGGGGAGCCGCTGTTCCACCGCATGGGACGGGGAGTGCGCCTGACCGACGCTGGCCGCGCCTTTATGCCCTACGTGGAACGGGCGCTTCAATCCCTTAAGGACGCCCGGGACGCCGTGGACGCCACCCATCACACCTCCACCGGCAAGCTGCGTATCGGCTCCGCCCGGGCCATCTGCGCCTACGTCCTGCCGCACATCCTGGAGACCTTCCATGCTGCCCACCCGGGGATAGACGTGGCCATCAAGACCGGCCGCTCCTCTGAGGTGCTGGAGATGCTGCTGGCCGAGGAGGTGCAGGTCGGCCTGACTCGCACCATGGTGCACCAGGACATTGAAAGCCGCCACCTGTACGATGAGCACGTCGTGCTGGTTACGCACCCCACGCACCCCTTCGCCAGGGCCGGCGTGGCCAGCATCTACGCCGTGGCCCACGAGCCGCTGATCCTGTACGACAAGGATTCCACCTACTTCGTCCTCATCAACCGCGTAGTACGGGAGGCAGGCATCGTCCCCAACGTGCAGATGGACCTGGACAGCATTGAGGCAACCAAGCGCATGATAGAGCGGGGTCTGGGCCTCTCCTTCCTGCCCTATAACTCCATCGCCGCCGAGGTGGAGCAGGGAAGCCTGGCCGCGGTGCCCCTGAGGGAGGGGCACGACGTGGTCCTGCCAACTTCGGTCATGGTGCGCAAGGCCGGCAGCCAGGGCGCCGTGGTGCAGGCCTTCCTGGACCTGCTGTACACCCTGTACCCGGAGGGCCTTGCCGCCGCCAGCCGCGACCCCCTGGCGGAGCGACGCCGGGTGGCGGTGGGGTAGGAAGGCTGCCCTTGGGCCTTCGCCTGGCCCTTACATCTCCGAGGCCGGTGGCGAAAGTCATCAGCCCACGTGTGCTCCTGGTGCGCTGCCGGGTTGCCTCCCCTGCATACTCACACGCCTGTTGCCAGGTCGCGAGGGTCAAAAGCGGCCAGCCCTCGCACCTCGCTGAATGCCTGGTCCGTTGTGACGATGCCCTCCAGCCTGTTGGTCTGGACCACCGCCGCATGGATGGCGTCGCGAGAGGAGAGGCGGAGGTGCTCCTCCATCAAATGGCGGGCAGCCCCCACCTCGGCCCGCCCGATGGGGATTGGGTCGCGGAAGATGTCCAGGAGCACGTCCACGAGAGTAAGACCGAAGGCTCGTTCCCCACGGACGTCGTAGACGTGCATTATCTCCTGGAGCAGTTCGGCGTCAATGACGTATTCCGCCGAGGCCACAGCGAGCTGAGCAACCAGGGCCCGGCACGGCTCCTTGTACGCATGAGGCCTCCCGTGGGCGTAGATGAATACGTTCGTGTCAAGAAGCTTCAAGGCGCCGACCTACATCGGTCTCAAGGATGTGCCGCGCCTCCTCCCAGGTGAGGTCGCTCTCCATGGCTAGCAGTTGCTGAACTGCCGTCCTCCGTTGCTCTTGCGTTGGCTGAAGGTACTGGCGCTCCACGGCCTTGCGCACCAGCGCGCCCACGGTCTCGCCGCGGGAGTGGGCGATCTGCTCCATCAGGGCGTACTGCTTGGGATCAAACAGGACTTCCACCCTCTTGGTCAGCCCCACCGTAAGCCTCCGTATCCGTAATGCTACGGATATTGTACCCTGGATGCCACAGCATGGTCAACAGGAAACGGCTCGCTCGGCATCACGCCACCACCATCGCGTCCCCAAGCTGTAGAAGCGGTACCCCTGGCGCAGGGCTTCGGCCCAGCTCGGCGGAACCAGAGATTCAGCCTGCGGCTCTTACCACCGTCTCTTCAGCAGAGTATACTGGGTTTTAGCCGCCAGTCATTGAGGAGCACCGGATGTTGCTGGAGTACGTGGAAAAGGCCATGAGCCATGCAGTCTATGAGAAGCTAGAGGATGGCACATACTCGGGAGCCATCCCTGATTGCCCTGGCGCCTTGGCCTTCGCTGATACCCTCTACCGGTGCCAGCTAGAGCTCCGCTCTGTCCTGGAAGGCTGGCTCATTGTCAAGATACGCCACGGGGATACCTTGCCCATCATCGGCGGCCTGGACCTGAATACAGGCGTGCCTGTACGGAGAAAAGCCCCGGTCCATGGCTAGATGGAGACCGTGCAAGCGCCGCACTTTCATCCGCAAGCTAAGAGGGTTGGGCTTTGAGGCCCCTCAGCCGGGAGGGCGCCACTTCTACATGCGGCGTGGGACATTTACCATGACCATTCCCAACAATGACGAGTTCTCTGTCCCGCAACTTCGTGAGCTGCTTAAGGAAGTCCACCGGGCCCTCGGGAAGGCAGTCTCCCTTGAGGATTGGTCCAAACTGTAGCAGCCCTTGCCAGCACCCTTGGCTCAGTCCCTGATACCATCGTCGTCGTATCCTCACACTATCAGCATCGCATCCCCAAAGCTGTAGAAGCGGTACCCCTGACGCACCGCCTCGGCGTAGGCCGCCAGCACCCGCTCCCGCCCGGCGAAGGCGCTCACCAGCATCAGCAGCGTTGAGCGGGGCAGGTGGAAGTTGGTGACCATGGCCTGCACAACGCGGAACCGGCGCTCCGGCAGGATGAAGAGGTCCGCCCACCCAGCGCCAGGACGCAGCCCGCCCCAGCCCCGCTGCTCCGACAGCAGCGCCGCCTGCTCCAGCACCCGCACCGAGGTGGTGCCCACGGCCACGACGCGCCTGCCTTCCGCTCTCGCCGCATTGATAGCCTGGGACGTGGCGGCCGGCAGCTCCCAGAACTCCGTGTGCAGCTTGTGCTCCGCCGGGTCCTCCTCCTCCACGGGCCGGAAGGTGTCCAGGCCCACGTGCAACGTCACGAAGGCAAGCTGAACGCCCTCCTGTTCCAGCCGACGCATCAGCTCCGGCGTGAAGTGAAGGCCCGCCGTGGGCGCGGCCACGCTGCCGGCCTTGTCTCTCCCGGCGTACACCGTCTGGTACCGCTCCGGGTCACCCAGGGGCGTGTGGATGTACGGGGGCAGAGGCATCACGCCGGCCTTCTCCACCAGGGCCTCGTCGTTCAGCTCCGCCAGAAGCAAGCCACCGTCCCCTCGCTCCAGCACCCGCGCCTCCAGCTCTTGGGCAAAGACCAGGCGCTCCCCTGGACGCAGGCGCCGTCCGGGCTGGCCCAGGCACTGCCACACGCCGGGCCGCTCCCGGCGCACCAGGAGCAGCTCCACCTGCCCGCCGGTGGAGGCGCGCCGCCCGTACAATCGGGCCGGGATCACCCGGCTGTCGTTGAAGACCAGCAGGTCGCCCCCCCGCAGCAGCGATGGAAGCTCGTAGAAGCGTTGGTGGGAGACGGCGCCGGTGCGCTGGTCAAGCCGCAGCAGCCGGGAGCCGTCGCGCGGCTCCAGGGGCGTCTGAGCAATGAGCTCCCTGGGCAAGGGGTAGTCAAAATCCGACGTCCGCACCGTCACCCCCGGAAGAGGCGCAGGACCAAGGCCACGATGAGGCTCAGCGCCAGGCTGGTGATGAGCATGGTGGCCAGGGGAAAGTACAGGGTGAACCCGCCCCGGCGCACCAGGATATCGCCCGGGAGTCTGCCTATGCCGGGGACCTTGCCCGCGAGGACAAGCAGCAGGCCCAGGAGGGCCAGGCTTACGCCCAGCAGGAGCAGCAGCTTGCCGATACCTTCCATAGGATGCCGCCTATGCGGGTTCTGGGTCTCCTCCCAGGGCCAGCCTCGCCGCCCTCAGGGTGTTCACCAGGAGCATGGCCACGGTCATGGGGCCGACGCCGCCGGGCACGGGAGTGATGGCCCCTGCCACCTCCTTCACCGCCTCGTAGTCCACGTCGCCCACCAGCCGGTAGCCCTGCCGTCGGCTCCTGTCCTCCACCCGGTTGATGCCCACGTCTATGACGACGGCGCCCCCTTTGACCATGTCTGCCCGGATGACCCCTGCCCTGCCCACGGCGGCCACCAGTATGTCGGCCTGGCGGGTGAACTCCGGCAGGTCGCGGGTGCCGGTGTGGCAGATGGTGACGGTGGCATTGGCCCCGGCCAGCTTCTGGGCCAGCAGCAGGGCGAGAGGTTTGCCCACCAGGTTGCTGCGCCCGCACACCACGACGTGCTTGCCGCCGGGGTCGTTGCCCGTGCGCACCAGGAGCTGCTGGACTCCATAGGGCGTGGCAGGGATGAAGCGCGGCTGCCCCATGGCCAGCAGGCCCACGTTGTAGGGGTGAAGGCCATCCACGTCCTTGGCCGGGTCCAGGGAGCGAAGGACCTGGGGCTCGTGTACCTGGGGGGGGAAGGGGAGCTGAGTGAGGATGCCGTGGTACGAAGAGTCGGCGTTGAGCCGCTCCACCATCGCCATGACCTCCTGGTGAGGGGTGTCCTGGGGCAGGTGGAATGTCTGGGTGGCGATGCCGACCTCCTGGCAGGCCCTCTCCTTGCTCCGGACGTAGGACGCCGAGGCTGGGTTGTCTCCCACCAGCACCACCGCCAGGCCAGGCCTGACGCCGTGCTGGCGCTCCGTGGCCTGCGCCTGGGACGCTACCTCCCCTCGCACCTGCTGGGCTATGGCTGCGCCGTCAATAACCGTAGCTGTCACGAGCTCTCCTTGGCCGTTCTCTTAGTAACTATCTCAAAAGTCGGTTTAGCACCGCCCCCTCAAAAGGGCGGTCTCATGCCCCAGCCTAAAGGCTGGGGTGAAAAAGCCATTTTGAGATAGTTTCTAGGGAACTATCTCAAAACCGTCCTGGTACCGCTTCCTAAAGGTCCTTGACTCAACAGTTGTGCTGCTGCGATTCCGAACTCTCCCCCTATCGTGCCGCTCTCCCGAAGGGCGAGGGGGAACCTGATGAGTAGGGAAATCTGTGGCAGGGCAAAGCCCTGCCACAGATTTCCCTACTTTTTCTCTCCCCCTTCCCTTGAGGGAAGGGGGAATAAGGGGGTTAGGTTAGCTGTTAATGACCACCAGGCTGTGCTGAAAAACCACTTGAAGATAGTTTCTTAGTCATGATAGCACAAGGGGGTAGCGACCTAACCCCCTGCGTCTTCAGACCGGTTAGCAAACCTGTGGGGGCGCAGCATGCCGCGCCCCTACTACCTCAGAACGGTTTTCCACCGCAGCCTGATGGCCATCAACTATTCTGTTAATAGCCTTTAATAGCCTTTAGGGGACGGTACCAAGAAGGGCTTGGAGACAGTCTCTAAGACGGTTAGTGGCCCCTCAATGGACACCCCTTGCTGCCCGCCGATATAATCACACCATCGCACCTGGGCAGGGGATCATGCACGCCGTGGGCATTGACATCATTGAGATCAGCCGCATCGCCCAGACCGTGGAGCGGTGGGGTGACCGCTTCCTGCGCCGCATCTATACCGAGGCGGAGATCGTCTACTGCCGGGGCCGCGCGCCGCAGCTCGCTTCCCGTTTTGCCGCCAAGGAGGCCATGATGAAGGCTCTGGGCACCGGAATCCGGGGCGTGGGTTGGAAGGATATAGAGGTGGTCCGGGCCAGGGGCGGCCCGCCATCTATCCGCCTGACCGGGCGGGCAGCACGCATCGCCGAGCGCCAGGGCGTCAAGCACTCGGCCCTCAGCCTTTCCCACTCGCGGGAGTACGCGGTAGCCTCCATCGTTCTGGAGAGGCAGGACCTCCTGTGAAGATCGTGACCGTGGCCCAGATGCAGGCCCTGGAGGCGGCGTCGGGCCTGGCCGGGGTTTCCACCGACGCCCTCATGGAAAAGGCGGGCCTGGCGGTGGCTGGCCACGCTATTCAGCAGCTTGCCAACCCCCGAGGGGCCCGGGTGCTGGTGCTGGTGGGCCCAGGCAACAATGGCGGCGACGGCCTGGTGGCGGCCCGCCACCTTCACCAGTGGGGCGCCCGAGTTACTGCATACCTCTGCGCCTCCCGAAGAAGCCCGGACCCCAAGCTGGACCTGCTGGAGGAGCGGGGTGTCCCCATCCTCCACGCCGCCGATGACCCCAACCTGGACCTCCTGGGCCGCCAGCTTGCGGCCCGGCCCCTGGTGGTAGACGCCGTTCTCGGCACCGGCAGAGCACGGCCATTGGAAGGCCCGATGGCTGCAACGCTGCGCCAGGTGGCCCAGGCCCGCTCTGAGCGGGGCCTCCCTGTGCTGGCCGTGGACCTGCCCACGGGCCTGGACGCCGATACCGGAGCCGTGGACCCTGCGTGCTTGCCTGCGGACATCACCGTGGCCCTGGGCTATCCCAAGGTAGGGCACTTTACCTTCCCGGGCCCAAAGGTAGTGGGACGCCTGGAGATAGCAGACATAGGCTTCCCGCCGGGCCTGGATAGGGACATCCCTCTGGAGCTTATCACACCGGAGCTGGTGCTTTCTCTCTTGCCAGGGCGGCCTCTGGACGCCCACAAGGGCACCTTTGGCCGGCTGCTGGTGGTGGCCGGCTCCCGGAGCTACGTGGGCGCGGCTTACTTGGCGTGCACGGCCGCATACCGGACAGGGGCGGGCCTGGTGACCCTGGCCTGCCCGGAAGGCATCTATCCTATCCTGGCGGCCAAGCTTGCCGAGGCCACCCACCTGCCCCTGGAGGAAACGGGATCGGGCGGCATAAGCGCCCTGGCCTTGACCACTGTTCGTGCAAGCCTAGCAGGGTACGACGCCTTTGCAGTGGGCTGCGGACTGGCCCAGGAGCTTGAGACCAGCGACTTCCTGCGGGCCTTGCTCCTGGACACGCCGTCCCTGGCGGAGTCGCCCATGGTCCTGGACGCTGACGCCCTGAACGCCCTGGCCAGCACCGATGGCTGGCACACCCGCTTCAAAGCAAGGGCTGTTCTCACCCCTCATCCCGGGGAGATGGCCCGCCTGACGGGCAGCGCCACCTCTCAAGTCCAGGCGAGGCGACTGGATACGGCGCTGGAGGCCGCCCGGGTGTGGAAGCAAACTCTGGTACTGAAAGGGGCGTACACCATCATCGCCTCGCCGGATGGCAGGGCCAGGGTCAGTCCCTTCGCCAACCCTGGCCTCTCCACCGCGGGCACGGGCGACGTGCTGGCTGGGGCCATTGCCGGGCTGCTGGCCCAGGGGCTGTCTCCCGCCGATGCCGCCGCCTGCGGGGTCTACCTGCACGCTGCCGCCGGCGAGGCGTTGCGCCACCAGCTTGGCGACGCTGGTATGCTCGCCAGCGACCTGCTCCCGGAGCTGCCCAGGCAGATGAAGGCCCTCCGAGAGAGCAAGCCCCCTGAAGGCTGATAGCTGCCTCTTGTCTCTTGAGCAGGGGAGGCATCGTTTCCCATCCACGCGCCATGGTCGTTGACCAATTGACCTAACCCCCTCTGGCTCCCCCTTCCCGCACGGGATGGGGGAGAAGATTGTTTTGAATCGGTGTGATGCGGCAGAGCCGCATCACACCGATTCCTCAAATTATCGTCCCCCTTGTAT
>JACQUH010000258.1 GCA_016210375.1 Chloroflexota bacterium | reverse complement strand
GCGGTCAGGTACTCCACGGGGTAGTTGGCCTTGAAGTAGGCGGTCCAGTAGGCGATGAGGGCGTAGCTCACACTGTGCGCCTTATTGAAGGCATAGCCCGCAAAGGGCTCTATGAGAGCAAAGACCTGCTCGGCCAGCGCCTGGGCGTAGCCCTGCGCCAGGGACCCCTGGATGAATCGCTCCTTCTCCTGCTGCATGATGGCAGGGACCTTCTTGCCCATGGCCTTGCGAACGATGTCAGCCTCGCCCAGGCTGTAGCCAGCCAGGGCGCGGACGATGAGGAGCACCTGGTCCTGGTAGACGATGACGCCGTAAGTCTCCTCCAAAATGTCCTTGAGGACTGGGTGGAGGTAGGAGACTCTTGTTTCTCCGTGTTTGGCCTTGATGAAGGTGTCTATGTGCTCCATTGGCCCGGGGCGGTACAGGGCGATCATGGAGGCCACGTCCTGGAGGGAGGTAGGCTTGAGCTGGCGGATGTAGCGGCGCATGCCGCTGCCCTCAAGCTGGAAGATGCCGGTGGTGTCGCCCCGGCTGAGGAGGTTGAAGGTGTTGGCGTCGTCCAGGGGGACCTGGTGCAGGTCAATCTGCTGGCCACGGTGCTGCTGGATCACCTGGATGGTGCGGTCCAGGATTGAGAGGTTGCTGAGGCCCAGGAAGTCCATCTTCAGAAGGCCCAGCTTCTGCACCGGCTCCATGGAGAACTGGGTGATGGGGACGCTGGCGTCGTCGCCCTTCACGGGGCGCTGTAGGGGGACGTACTCGGTGAGGGCGTCTTCGGAGATGACCACGCCCGCGGCGTGGGTGCCCACGTTGCGAACCACGCCCTCCAGGCGCTTGGCGCTGTCAATGAGGCGCCGCAGGGTATCGTCGTCCTCGTACACCTCCCTCAGTTCCGGTGCCTGCTCCATGGCTTCGTCCAGGGTCCTGGCGCGAAAAGGGATAAGGCGGGCCACGCGGTCGGCGTCGGCGTAGGCCATAGCCAGGGCGCGACCGGTATCGCGGACGGCGGCCTTGGGGCCCAGGGTGCCGAAGGTCACAATCTGGGCCACGTGGTCGGCGCCATACTTCTGGACGACGTAGCGCAGCACCTCGTCCCGCCGGTCGTCCTGGAAGTCCATGTCAATGTCGGGCATCTCCTTGCGCTCCACGTTCAGGAAACGCTCAAAGACCAGGCGGTACGCCAGGGGGTCCACGTCGGTGACGCCCAGGGAGTAGAGGGCCAGGCTGGCTGCCGCGCTGCCGCGAACGCCGAAGAGGATGCCGTTGTCCCGGGTGTAGCGGGCAATGTCCCACACCACCAGGAAGTAGTCCTGGAAGCGGGTCTGCTCCACGACCTCCAGCTCGTACTGGAGGCGCTGGCGGTAGGCCTCGGGGGGGTCTGGCACGCGGCGGGCCAGGCCCTCCCAGCACAGCCTCTTCAGGTAGTCCAGGGAAGGGGCGCCATCGGGGGTCTTGAACTTGGGCAGGTGGACCTGGGAGAAGTCCAGCGAAACGTTGCACTGCTCGGCGATGCGCTGGGTGTTGGCGTAGGCCTCCGGCAGCTCGGGGAAGAGGGCGGCCATCTCCTCCGAGGACTTCAGGTAGTAGGAGTCATCCTCCATGCGCAGGCGCTTGCCGTCCTGGACGTTGGTGTTCGTCTGGATACAGATGAGGAGGTCCTGGATGGGCGCGTCCTCCTTGTGCACATAGTGGAGGTCGTTGGTCAGGACCAGGGGGAGGCCCGTGTCCCGGTGCATCGCCACCAGCCCCTTATTCAGCATCTCAAGCTGGGGGACATCGGCGTGGGACTGCAGCTCCAGGTAGAACTCGCCAAAGAGGTTTTTGTAGTGCAGGGCGCGCCTGGTGGCTTCCGCAGCGTTGCCGTCCAGGATGAGGCGCGGCACCTCGGCGTTGGGACAGCCGGAGAGGGCGAGGAGCCCCGCGCCGTACTGCGCCAGAAGCTCCTGATCTAGGCGAGGCCGGTAGTAGAAGCCCTCCAGGTGCGCCCTGGTGACGAGCTGCAAGAGGTTTCGGTAGCCCGTGCTGTCCCTGGCCAGCAGGGTCATGTGGTAGGGGCTCTAATCGGCAGTCGTCCTGGAGTGCCTACTGCCCTGGGC
>JACQUH010000265.1 GCA_016210375.1 Chloroflexota bacterium | reverse complement strand
TGGACCTGGTGATGGAGTTGCGGGAGGCCAGGGCCAGCGCCTATACTCTGCGCGACACGCCGGTCTTCACCTGCATCGCGAAGACGCTGCACGAATGCCTGGACGCAGTGGGGTAGGAAACCTGATGATTACCAAGCTCTCCATTCGCAACTATAAGAGCCTGGAAAAGGTGGACCTCTCTCTGTCTGCCCTGAACGTGCTGGTTGGGCCCAATGCTTCGGGCAAATCCAATATTATTGGAGCGCTGGCATCTATCAAGGCAGTAGTGGCTGATGGCGACGCCGTAACAGGAGTTTTGAAGCCCTACGGTGGCTATCAGTCCGTTGTTTGGGGCGGCGAGTCAGAGCGCGACATTGAGATTGCCGTGGTGTGGACGGCAAGAGATACAAGCAAAAAGGAAGAAAGTTGTACGTATTCTATGCGGTTTGGCCTGGTAGGCGATGACTGCTGCTTCAAAGAGGAGAAATGGGGAGGCGTCGCCTTTCGCAATCTCCGCGATTGGCATTTTGACATAATTTCTGGCGGTGTAGTCAGTAGTGGCCATAGTATGCTTAAATACATAACCCAGCTTACAAATATGAATGAAATAAAGTCAATAAAGGGATGGCGGTTCTATCGTTTGGCCCCTCGTTCGATGCGACCTCCACGAAATATAAGGCAAACATATGACTTGGAAGAAGATGGTTCTAACGTTTCCACGGTAATTCATACGCTCTTTTCTGAGGAAGCCCCCGCCCTTCAGGATATCACAGAGTTTCTGAAGAGCACGCTTCCTTCTACAGAGAAGTTGCTTTCTCCAATCACGCCCGATGGCCTAACCTATGTAGCATTGAAAGAACAGGACGTTCCTATTCCTGTACCCTCATGGAACCTGTCCGAAGGTACGCTTTTTACTATTGCGCTAGCTACTGCACTATTGTCCGCTCGTCCTCCCACGCTGCTGGTTATTGAAGCCCCGGACACTGAACTGCACCCGTACCTCATGGAGTACATAGCGGATCTGATAGTCAGTGCTTCCAAAAGGACTCAGGTCATTATCACAACGCATTCCCCGTATCTGGTAGAGCACATGCCGCCTGACTCCCTGGTTATTGTAGAGAAAATTGGTGGGAAAACCCTCGTCAAACCAGTGAGAGGACGTCGGGGAGTCAGAGAAGCCATCAAACAGCTAGGTGTCGGAAAAGCATGGTACTCCGGCTACCTTGGTGGTGTGCCGTGAGCTTGGGCGTCATGGTGGTAGGCCAAAGTGAGAGGGATTCAATCCCCATCATCTTGCGGAAGCTGGGTAGAAGTGAAAAGATACATATGCGGCTTGTTCCACAGGGAGAGATGCTGGATACCGAAAATATCTCTAAGTATATTGTGGCGTTGTTAGCTCAGGACGGGAAAACGTCAAGGATTCTGCTATTTTTGGACGCAGAGTCGCTGGACCCCCGTCTCCTGCAAAGGCAATGTCTCCAAAAGGAAAATGAACTTTCTAAGATCGGCATAAGGGTGCCTGTGAACTACATTGTAGTGGATCATTCTTTGGAGGGCTGGCTTGCATGTGACCATTTAGCGGTGCAAAGTGTGATAGGCCGAGGCGCACAGATCAAATACACTGGGAATCCAGAAGATCATCCAAAGCCGGCGCAGTTACTACGGCGGTGGTTCCGAGCTTATCACAAGGAGTTTAGCAAAACAACGCATGATCCATTGATTGCCAAGCTTGTTGATCCCGCAATAATTGCTGGCAAGAGCCCTACTTTCGCCTACCTTGTGAACATCTTAACCTAGCATTGAGGTGGGAATGGCCAACAGGTGGAAGCTCCTCTCGTGGAACGTCAACGGCCTGCGAGCGGTGGTGAAAAAGGGATTCCTCCAGTGGTTCTTGCAGGAGGACCCGGACATCCTGTGCCTCCAGGAGTCCAAGCTATCGGAGGACCAGGTGCCGGAAGACCTGCGCCAGGTCCCAGGCTACCACCTGTACGTGTCGTCCGCCCAGCGCAAGGGGTATAGCGGCGTGATGCTGTACACCAAAACGGAACCTCAGTCGGTCCTCTACGGCTTCGGAGGTGATGAGTTTGACAACGAGGGCCGTATCATCATCGCCGACTACGGCCATCTTGTGCTGATGAACATCTACTTCCCCAACGGGCGCACGGGCCAGGAGCGGCTGGACTACAAGATGCGCTTCTACGAGGCTTTCCTGGAGTTCGTGGAAGGCATGAAGGCCCAAGGCCGGCGCATCGTGGTGTGCGGCGACGTGAACACCGCCCACAAGGAGATAGACATCGCACGGCCCAGGGAGAACGCCAAGACCTCCGGCTTCCTGCCCATGGAGCGGGAGTGGATGGACCGCTTTGTGGAGCGGGGGTATGTGGACACCTTTCGGATGTTCAACCAGGAGCCAGGCCAGTACACCTGGTGGGACACCATCAGCCGGGCCAGGGAGCGGAACGTGGGCTGGCGCATTGACTACTTCTTTGTTGACCAGGGCGCCAGTGAGGGTGTGGAGTCGGCCTGGATCATGCCCGAGGTGATGGGGTCAGACCACTGCCCCATAGGGCTAAGGCTCAAGCTGCCGGGATAGCTAAAGCTGAACGCCACGCATCCCAGGGGCATGGACTGTTGCGGCAAAGACAAGCGCCGATACTAACATCACCCCAGATACAACGGTAAAGGTAGGCAGGTAGGCGTTAGCAGCCGCCGCGAATGTCCCGATAAGCACTCCCACCAGGATAGGGCCCAGGGCTTCACCCATGTCCCATATGGTCCCAAAGACCCCTAACGCCGCACCATGGCCGCCTGCCTTGCTCAGGTCGGCGACAAGGGCCGTGGTGGCCGGGGTTACCACCGCCATCCCCAACCCAAACAACGCGCCCTCTACTACCAGCAGGATGAACTGCCGGGTCATCCCGATCAAAGGCAACATCAGCGCGCACAGGAGGAGTCCTGCCAGGATCATGGGTTTCCGTCCGACCCGGTCCGAAAGGCGGCCCGCAAGAGGCTTGCCTGCCAGAGCTGTCACAAGCTGGCAGCCGAGGACCACTCCCACCTGTGCATCGCTCAGACCGGCCACCTGGGTGGCGTAGAGTGGCAGGAACCCTACCAGGGCGCCTACACTCAGGAACAGGGCGGCCTCCATGCTGGAAGCCGACAGCACTTGACGGTCGCTGACCACCTGGACGATTGCCGAGCGGAACTGCTGCCAGCGGCTTTCACCGTCCTTTACCGGAACACGGTTGCTTGCGCTCCCCACAGGCAAGAGCAAGACCAGCAAGAACGTGAGCAATCCGAGAGCCGCCACAAGCAGGAAGACCAGGTCATAGTTCTGAGCGGTGAAGCTAAGAATGATACCGCCAAGCACAGGGGCCGTTGCGCTGCCGACTTCATTCGCCGAGGCGAACCAGCCCAGACGCTCGCCTCGGCCAGCGGCAAACAGGTCTGCTACCGCGGCGCTGGCTACGGGGCTAAAGATGGCGGTGGCAAAGCCATGCAAGAAGCGTAAGGCCAGCAAGGGACAGGGGCTTTCCACCACGAGGTACAGAAAAGGTGGGAAGGCGAAAAAGAAAGCGCCCAGCAGCATCATGCGGCGGCGGCCCAGGACATCGGATAGCGCCCCGGCAGGCAGCTTGATGAAGATGCCGGTGATGGTGGAAGCGCCGAGGATGAGGCCGACAAGCTCGGGGGCCGCCCCCAGGTCCTGGGCAAAGCGGGGCAGCACCGGGCTGCGCGCCATCTGATACCCCAGGCGGGCAACAAGGCCCACCATGCAAAGCATCAGGAAAGGGGTGAGCAGACGACGCATGGCCCGCTCCTCTAGGGCTGGGGAGAGCTGCGCTGTCGCCTGCGCGGTGGCGTGACCGGTTGCTGCCGACGCCGCCCACCTGACCGTACTCCACCTGAAGCAGCCACCGGCAGGACATGGGAAGGGGGAAGCGCTTGAATCTCTGGAGATGCAAAATCCACCTGGGGCATGGTGTTGTCAAATCCGGGGTTCTTGTGGGTGATGCTCAGGGAAAGGGCGACAGATACGTCTGACTGGATGATGCCTAGCTTGCGAGCAGCGACTGCAATGCGGGTCTGAGTGCGGCAGTCAACATTGTTCAGGGAAGCAGTCTTGGCTGCCGAACCTACCGCAATGCCCAGGTCAATGTCCCGCAGGTTGCACTGGGGGCCTTTGAACTCGTAGGCCTCACTCTGGTCTCGCAGATACTTCGTGGCTTCCATGAACTCTGCGCAGGTAGCGTAGCCACAAGCGCCGCAGTCGTAGACTGGCGGATACCAGTCTTTCAGGCCCACGAAGAGCACACAGTCCAGCTTCTCTGCCACCTCTGCATCACGAAACCAGATGGCTTCCTGGCGGTCCTTACCTCGGGAACGGAGCCATGCAGCCAGCGCTTTGAGGGTTTCCTTGTCATCTACTATCACTGTTTCAATGAACAAAGGAGCGCCCCGCATGAATAGCTGACCCCCGGACTTGGGCGCAGTGACCGCTGCTGCAGCCATAAGCTTTGCAACCTGCCGGACGGTGTCCAGGCGAATGTCATCGTAGGTGAGGTGAGATGTGGATTTTGACTGTTGCATGATGCCTCCACAGCACCCGCCGTGCTGCACCCTCTTCGCGCTTCCTAGAACTGGGTGATCACCCCTCGGCCCGCCTCGCCGCCGTCTATGTCCCTGTAAGCCTGGTTGATCTGGTCCAGGCGGTAGGTGCGGGTGATCAGGCCATCTATGTCCAGCTTGCCTGCCTGGTAAAGCTGCACCATCACCGGCATGTCCAGGGCCGGGCGGGAGCTGCCGTAATAGCACCCCTTGAGCGTCTTCTCCTGGCGCACCAGGGCCACGGGGTCTATGGCGGCGTTGTCCCCCACGGGGGCGAGGCCGACGACGACGACAGTGCCTCCCTTGCGGGCTGCGTTGTAGGCGGTGAGGAGGGTCTCAGAGGAGCCGAAGACCTCAAAGGTGTAGTCGGCGCCTAGGCCGCCGGTCAGCTCTTTGATAGCCGCCACGGGGTCCCGGAGGGTCGGGTTGACGGTGTGGGTGGCGCCGAAGCCCATGGCGAACTCCAGCTTGCCCTCGTTGATGTCCACGGCGATAACCTTGCCGGCGTTCAGCAACCGAGCGCCCTGGACGACGTTGAGGCCCACGCCGCCGCAGCCGACGACGGCCACGGTGCTGCCGGGGGTTATCTTCGCGTTGAACATGGCGGCTCCCACGCCGGTGGTGACGCAGCAGCCGATGAGGGCGGCCTGGGGCAGTGGGAAGTCCTTCGCTACGGGGATGCAGCCGGTCTCTGGAACCACGGCCTCCTGGGCAAAGCAGGCCACCTTGCCGTAGTGATGGATGCGCTGCGCCCCCTTGTGCAGGCGGGTGGTCTTATCAAACAGCGTGCCTGGTGTCGCGCCGTGGAGGTCGCACAGGTTGGCGCGCCCGGTAAGGCAGAAGTGGCAGTGGCCACAGTAGGGGACGAAGGAGAGGATGACCCGGTCGCCCGGCCTCACGCGGCTGACGCCAGGGCCGACGTCCAGCACGGTGCCGGAGCCTTCGTGCCCCAGCACTGCCGGCAGCAGGTGGTTGGCCTCTCCCTTCATCACGTGCAGGTCGCTGCGGCAGATGCCTGCGGCGCCGATTTTCACGTGCACCTCCCCGGCCTTGGGAGGGTCCAGCTCAATGTCTTCCAGCACCAGGGGCTGGTTGGCCTCGTACAGAACGGCTGCCTTCATGGGTGTGCTCCTTCCCTGCTCGCGCCATAGTGTCGGCAGCAGTGTAGCATGTCTGGGGGCAGGCAAAAAGCGCGAAGGGAGCGCGCCGGAGCGCTCTCTTCCGTGTCCAGGGGCCCAGCTCAGTGTCCATCGGGGCCAGGGCGTGCTACCCTGGGATCACTGCCCCCGTATTTTGCCCGCACGCTTCCTGGAAGGAGATGGCCATGAACTCCAACCACATAGACCGTCACCCCCTGCCTCCCCTGACGGTGGGCGTCATGGGTTCCGCGGGCGGCAAGCTATCGGCGGAGGTGTGCCAACGGGTGCGCAAGCTGGGCGAGGAGGTCGCCCGCAGGGGCTACGTGCTTGTCACGGGCGCTGCCTCGGGCATACCTCACGAGGCGGTTCTGGGGGCCAAGGCGGCGGGTGGCATCGTGGTAGGCATATCCCCAGCCCTGAACCTGGCGGAGCACGTCAACAAGTACCACGGCCCCACCAGAGGCTACGACACCATCATCTACACCGGCAGCGGACTCATGGGCCGCGAGATTGAGAACATCCGGAGCTGCGACGTTGTGGTCTTCGCCGCCGGGCGCTCCGGGACCCTGGGGGAGTTCGCCATCGCCTACGACGAAGGCAAGGTCATCGGCGCCCTCACCCGCACGGGAGGAGTCACCGACCACCTGCGGGAGATCATTGACATCATGCAGAAAAAGACCGAGGCCATTATCACCTACAACCCGGACCCCGTGGCCCTCATGGACGAGCTAGAGGCCATCTACCAGCAGCGCATCCTGCCTGGTTACCTGAAGACCATTGAAGGACACAACCCGGACGGCCTGCTGGAGGTTGTCTGACCGCTGACGTTGACAGAGAGAGCGTCGCCCCTGGGACGCGGCATCATCCTGCCAGGGAGCATGGTAGAGGCGAACATGCCTTGCCCCTACGGTTGCGCATAGCAGCGGCGCGCCAGGGGCATGGGCTTACCGCCTGCCTATCACCTCCAGGTCAGGCAGGAAAGGCGCTACGGGCGCCTTTTCTGCCTGACCTGCTGCGGGAGCCGGGGTGACGGGGGATGCCAGCATCTCGGTAGCCACCCGCAGGAAGTTCCTGGCCGGCGTTGGCATCGCCTTCCCTCGGAGTGTCACAATACCTGCTTGCTCCACGGGCAACAGGGTCGCCAGGCTTATGATCCCCAGCTCGTCGTAGTCGTGAGGCTCAATGGCCAGACGTGGCCCCGCAGATATGCCCAGCCCCAGGGCCACGCACCGCTTGATGGTGTCAAGGCTGTCCACCTCTACCACGACCTCGTAGGAGAGGCCCCGGCGGCGGAAGGCGTCCTCCAGCATTGCCCGCGTGGAAGAGCCGTGCCCCAGGAGAATGAGGGGTTGCTCCGCTATCTGGTCTATGGAGCGCAGGGGTGTCCGGAGCAGGGGATGGGAGTGGGGTAAGATGAGGACCCGCTCGTAGGGGAACAACCCCTGGAAGTCCAGGTTCAGCCGGCGGTGCGGACTGGGGATAATGCCAAAGTCTGCCTCGCCCTCCTCCACCATCTGGATGACATCGCCCCCGGAACCCGCCCGCATCCGTATGAGGACGTGAGGGTACAGGGCGACGAAGACCTTGATGACCTTCAGGAGGGCGTAGGCGATGATCTCGTGGGTTGAGGCGATCCTCACGGGGCCTTGGGCCTCCGCCGTGGCGGTCATTGTCACCAGGTTCTCAATGCCATCCAGCAGGGGGGTGGCCAGCTCTGCCAGCCGTGCCCCTGCCAGAGTGAGCTGGATGGGACGCTTCACCCGGTCAAACAGCTTGATCCCCAGCTCTTCCTCCAGCTTCTTCACATGAGTGGTCATGGTTGGCTGGCCGATGCCGAGCTGCTCGGCAGCTTTGGAGATGCTCCGAAGCTTGGCAGCGGCGCAGAAGCTTCGCAACTCTCTTAGTTCCATGTCTTTGCCTCCAGAATACTATCCCGTCATGGAATGATTTATATCATACAGTATCCCTTGACGCAATAGAATCTTTTCGCCAATAATTAGTACTATACTCTAGGATTCGCCGTAAGGCCCAAGGTAATGGGCCAGGGCGAAAGAAGGAAAGGTAACATGTTGAGCGGAGTCATAAGCGCAATAGTTCATTCAGTCCCCAATTCCACATTCAAGGAGTACAGCGACAGGGTGCAGCACACTGACCTTCCGGGCGCTCCCACCGCCGAGGAGGCTCGCCAGGACTACCAGAGGCTCCTGCTGTTCAGGACGGCGCTGGGCCTTCTACTGCCCCTGGCGTAACGGTTCTCCCCGCCGAAGGATAAGGGGCTCTGCCCCTTCAACCCGCTCATTCGCCCCTTTTCTCTCTGGAGAGAGGGGGCGCTGTATTAGAGACCATCTGAAGACGGCCTCTCCTCACCCCAGCCTGATGGTCATCTGCTAGGTGTTCTTCTGGCGGGGTTCCAACCTCTCCCTCTGTCGTCCCCCTCTCCTGAAGGGAGAGGGGGACGACAGAGGGAGGAACTATCTCAAAATGGTTTGTTGCCCTGGTCAGGAGTTTATTAACAATTCAACCTCACCCCCTCGTTCCCCCTTCCCTATCAGGGAAGGGGGAACGAGGGGGGAGAGATCAGGACCACGGCGGCACAACTGTTTAGTTAAAGACCCTCAGAGGGCAGTACAGAGGCGTTTTGAGGTAGTTACCTAGTGGGCCAGGAACCACGCCCCTGGCTCCGACCAGAGGCAGTGCTCTTCCCTTGGGGCGGAGGACAGGGGCTGCGTCGCAAGCTTGCTGTGGCGGAGCGAGCTATGGTCAGGGGACCGCCGTCCCTTCCGTCGGCGGATGGCACTCGGGGCATCGGCAGAGAGAACGCAGGTACGTGTAGGTGTAGATGCCTGTCTGGTGAGCGTCGCTCCAGAGAAGACGGAGGGCATATCGCCCCAGGGTCTCGTAATCTACCAGGGAGACGCCTGGTTTGGGGACGACCCTGGAGAGGTCTATCTGGCGGTGGCTGCCCTTGCAGGTTGCGCAGGGGCAAGCCCCGCGAAGGAAAGCAAAGGGTACCACCTCCTGGTGCCCATCTTGCCACAGCACCACCAGGGCATCCCCTCCCTTGGCGATGCGCACCTCCTTGGGAATAGCTGGCGGGGGTCGCTGGGCGGTCACGATGCTCCTCCTCGGGTTCCATCTGTCTTGCTGGCACTGCTATGCTGTGAGGCACAGACATTTGTGGCACGGCAAAGCCGTGCCACAAATGTCTGAGGCCTGCCGCCGTACTCACATGATGCGCAGGGTGCGGGCGTCGCCCGAAGGAGCGCCCCGCAGCAGCTTGTGGATCTCTGCGGAGGCCACTCCGTTCTTGATGTTGAGGTAGGCTACGGTCCCCAGGTCGCCGTGGGGATGGCGAAGGCCGGGATGAGTGGGACTGCCGGGGTTGACGAACAGCACCCCCTGATACCAGCCCAGGAGCTCTTCGTGCACGTCTCCAAAGCAGACGATGTCCACGGGCTGGCCAAACTTGCGTATCAGCGCCTCCTGGACAGGCCCAGGAGGGAACTCCAGGGTGTCGTTGTACAGGATGGGTGGTCCGGGCCATCTCAGGTCGTGGACCATGCCGATGCGCACCCCTTCCACCGCCACCACTCGGGTCCGCTCGGCCAGCCTGTCGCCAGGCTCATGGGGGTCCTTGTAGCCGCGTACCGCCAGGACAGGGGCCAGGGTCTGGAGCTGGTCCAGCACCCCCAGCATCTCCAGGTCGCCGCAGTGGAGGATGAGGTCGACGCCTCGGAAGGCGTGCATCATTTCTGGCGGCAAGCCCCAACCATCGGCAAGTTCATGGGTATCTGAGGTGACGGCGATGCGCATGGTGGAAGGCCTTCCTGGGGGATTTGGTGGCTGCATTATACCAGGGCGACGGGTGTGAAACAGAGGGATGATGGCCTGGGTGTGGCTCCAAGAGGCTGCCCCCATGAGTCTAGGTGGCGCCCCTCGGAAGGAGATCCTGCCCGACGCTAGATTCGGCACGATGTGGCGAGGGCATGGCGACTTACCGTGCCAGGAGCCGGAGGCTTTACGACTCAGCGCCACGGGGATTTCATATCTAGACAAAAGCGAGTGTAGGAGTACAATAGGTATATTCCCTAGCAGGCCCACGAGGAGGTGCGTCCATGGTGTCAGGAGTGCGTCGGTGGCCCTTGGCGACGCGACGGGCGCGGAAGCCCTACGTCTGGGGCGTGGCTATTGGCGTGGCGATAGCGCTGGTCATGCTGTCCACGGCCCTTGCCGATGAAGGCCATGCCCAGGGAGGCGCTTCCACCTCTCTGGGAGGCGGCGGTCCCCTGCTGTGGGGGTTGGTTTCTCTGGGGGGCGTCCTCCTGGGCCTCGTAGGTGCCAGGGCGGTGCTGGTGCGGGGTATGGCCCCGGCCAAGAGCCGCTCTGACGGCGTCGGTTACCTCGCCGCGGTGGGACAGTTCAGCCGGAACGCCAAACTGTTCCTGGGGTACTCCATCCTGGCGGAGTTGGGCGGTGGGATCTGGTCCGTCATGTTCAACCTGTACTTGCTGCGGGCGGGCTTCTCGCTCTCCTTCATCGGCACGTTCTGGCTGGTCAATATGATGTGCCACGGTTTAATGGCGCTGCCGGCAGGCATCCTGGCAGACCGCTATGGCCGCAGGCGGTCCTTCTTCATCGCCACCACCCTCAGCGTCATTGCCCAGGGCAGCCTGTTGTTCACCCAGGCCCCCGCGGCCATCCTGGTGCTGGCCGGCGTCGCCGGCCTGGGCGAATCATTCCACGGGGTGACCGGAGCGCCTTTCATGATGGACAACAGCGAGCCCAAGGAGCGGGCGCACCTCTTCAGCCTCAACGCCGCTTTCCTTCAGTTCTCCCGGTTCACCGGCAGCTTTGCCGGCGGGCTTCTTCCTCTGCTCTGGGCGGTGCTGTTGGGCGTACCGAACCTGGATCCCACCGCCGCCCGCTGGGCCCTGGTGACGGGCCTGCCCCTGACCATCGTCGCACTGGTCCCCTTGGCCTACATGCGGGAGCGGCCCCTGGAGCTGGCCCACAGCTTCAAGGAGCTCCTGAACTTCCCCCGGATGGCCAGCTTCAAGCCGGTGATGCAGCTCACCCTGCTGAGCCTCATGGTTGGCGCCGCCTTCGGCCTCACCATCCGTTTCTTCAACGTGTTCTTTCAGGAGAGCCTGGGCGCTACCGACGGGCAGATTGGCGCTATCCTGGGGTTTGGGGCCATCGCCGGGGCGGGGGCTGTCTTGCTCTCGCCGATCCTCGCGCAGAGGTGGGGCAAGGTGCGCAGCATCCTGTTCACCCAGAGCCTCTCCATCCCCTTTCTGATGCTCATGGCGCTGGTGCCATCCCTCTCCGCTGTCACTGTCGTGTTTCTCATGCGAGGAGCCATGTACAGCATGGCGCAGCCCCTGCGTAACCAGCTTGGCATGGAGCTAGTCACGTCCCGGGAGCGCGGCACCACTGCCGGGTTCACTCACGCCTTCTTTGACCTCGGCGGCAGCGTTGGGGCTGGCATGGCAGGCATCCTGATTGTTGGGGGAGGGTTTTCCACGGCCTTCACCGCGGCCAGCCTTCTTATCCTGGTGCCCGCGGTCCTCTACTACGTCTTCTTCCGCGAGTGGGAGGGCCAGTTCCGGGAGGCAGGCGCCGTGGGTGTGCCTGCAATGGCCAGCCGGTAGTGTGGCGAATCCAAACGTCGTTACACAAGTCATTCTGAGCGCAGCGAAGAATCTGGGGAGGGGTT
>JACQUH010000256.1 GCA_016210375.1 Chloroflexota bacterium | reverse complement strand
TTTGTGGTTGGGACAGCTTCTTCCATGGTCATGCGGCGACAGCCGGAGGACTACGGCCTGCTCCCTGACGGCGACTCTCCGGACATCGCCAACGGCCTCCCGGCAGGGCCGCGGTTGGCGAGCAAGCGGCCTTCCGCAGACCAAGAGGTAAGCCTGACTGCCAGAGAGGCAGTTCGCACCCCCGCCTTCTGGTTCATGATCGTGAGCACCAACGCCAGCGGCATGGCCATCATGGGCATCAACATCCACCTGGCGTCCTATCTGCTGGACCGACACTTCTCCCTGGGCACAGCCGCTGGCATAATCACGTTCTTGTATATCCTTCAGACAGTGGCCAAGCCCATGTGGGGCTTCGTGACGGCGCACTGGGAAGTCCGATACTGCATCGGCATCTGCTACTTGGGTGGTGGGGTAGGGGCCCTCCTGCTCCTCGGCGTTGTGTCCTTACCTTGGGCCGTCCTCTTTGCCCTGGTGTACGGCCTCACGCGAGGGGCGCAGTCCTTCCTTACCTCTCTAGCCTGGGCCGACTATTTCGGCAGGCGGTCCCAAGGAAGCATCCGGGGCATATCCTCTGTCTTTGGCATCATAGCGGGTGCGGGCGGCCCCGTCATCGCCGGCTTCCTGTATGACTTCACCGGTAGCTATCGCATCGCCTTTATTATCTTTGCCTTTGCCTTCTGGATCGGGGCCGTCTCCATGGTCTTGGCGAAGCCGCCCCAGCGCAAGGCTGTGGCTGTCGCCGCTACGGATGCGGTCTAGCTGCCCCTTAGCTAAAGGACCAACTGGTGTGTCGTGCTTACCTGCGTCAATGCCGGTAGCCTTGGCTCTGCTTGCTGGGGCAGGCATCCACGACCCCCGACCAAAGTAGGAGGCTAGAGCAGCCCAAAGCTGGCGCTCTAGTCCAGCAGGGCGGGATGCCGCGACCACCAAGAAGCGAACAGGGGCGTGGCCTTGGAGGTGACTGGTGGGTGACAAGCCGAGGACGTGATTCCTCTTGACGCGGCCCACCAGACATGATATGAATGCGTCCAATTTCTTGGGCAGCCAGGATAATTGCCAGGATGGGCCCGAGTTCGTGTACGGGAAAGGATGTCCGATGAGTGTTTCCGACGTCATAAGCCGACTGGGCGGCGCTGAGGGTGAGACGGACCTGACGCCCTCCCAGGCGGGCGAGTTGCTGGCCGAGGCGGGGCTCCGGGTTGACCCCGCGGTCCAGAGGCCAGGTATAGAGCTTCGCCTCTCTCTGGAGCAAGACCCTCTCTTCGGCCCCGTGGTCGTGTTCTCCTATGGCCGCATGGCCATGGATATATGGGACGACGTTGCCTACAGGGTGGTCCCCCTTACACCCGGGGACGCCCGGCTGATGGTGCAAGAGCCGAGAGCGGCGGCAAGGCTCCTCGGCGGCTATGGCCCCAGCAGAGCGCCAGATACCGCCGCCATTGAGAAGGCTCTCCTCGTGCTCTCCCGACTGGCGGAAGAGCATCCCCAGATCAGCGAGGTGGAGCTTGATCCCGTCTTCGCATACCCGGATGGCCTGGTGGCCAGGTCGGCCAGGGTGGTACTGCGTGCCCCGCTGCAAAGCAACGGCCAGGCCGTCGGGATGGCGCCTCCGGCGGCGGGCGGAACGCACCGGCTGGAGCGCATCTTCAATCCTCGCAGCGTGGCCGTGGTTGGCTCCAAGAAGGTGGACAACCACTCGTGGCTGCGCACCGTTCTTCCCTTCCAGGGCCCCAAGTACCATGTCAACATTGACCGCAGCGAGTGGCCCAGCGCCGAGGAGCTGGGGTTCCCCAACTACCCCAGCCTCCTGGACGTGCCCGGCGATGTGGACTACGTGATCGTCTCCGTGCCTGCCCAGGTGGTGCCCCGGATCCTTCGGGACTGCGTCGCCAAAAAGGTCGCGGGCGTCCACCTATACACCGCCGGCTTTAGCGAGACCGGCACCGAGGAGGGGATCCGCCTGGAGAAACAGGTGGTGCAGATTGCCAGAGAGGGCGGCCTAAAGGTCGTTGGCCCCAACTGCATGGGCGTCTTCAACCCCAGGATCGGCGTTGGCGTCAACCTGGGCGGCTACCATGGCCCACCTGGGGGCCTGGGCATCCTCTCCCACAGCGGGTCCCAGTCCTCGGCCTTTGGCCAGGGCAGCAGCTTCCACGGCATCAGGCTGAGCAAGCTGGTCAGCATGGGAAACGGCGTGATCCTGGACAGCCCCGACTATATTGACTACTTTGGCCAGGACCCGGACACCAGGGTCATTGGCATGTACCTGGAGGGCGTCCGGAACGGCCGGGCGTTCTTTGAAACGGTGCGGCGCGTGACCAAGGTAAAGCCCGTGCTGGTGTGGAAGGTTGGAGAGACGGAGGACGCCTCCCGTGCGGTGGCCTCCCACTCCACGAGCAGCAGCGCGCGGCCAGCGGTGTGGGACGCCATGGTGCGGCAGTGCGGCGCGGTGAAGGTGGAGAACATGGACGAGCTCTTTGAGACGGCCAAGCTCCTTCTGAACATGCCTCCTGCCACTGGCTACCGTCTGGGCGTCCTGGCGCTTTCGGGAGGCCATGCGACGGAATGCGCCAACGTGTTTTCCAAAGCGGGGTTCAATATCCCCCGCCTGGCTGACGAGTCTTACAAGCGCATTCTGGAGCATTTCAATATCGTGGGCAGCACCTATGCCAACCCCATTGAGGGGCGCACACTGTCCGACCCCGTCAACATGAACAACGTGCTGGATGTGCTGAACGACGACCCCAACGTGGACATCATCGTCCAGGAAGTGCAGGTCAGCAACCGCAACAACCGCATCTCCATATACCGGGGCCACAACCCCGACATCTTCTGCGAGTTCCGAAAGCGCGCCAAGAAACCGTACGTAGTCGCTCTGTCTACAGCCTACCCGTATGCCCCGCCGGAAGTGACTGCGGCTGTGTACAAGCAGCTCATGGATGCGGGCGTCCCAGCTAGCACTGGTATTGCGCCCTGCGCCAGTGCGCTCAAACGCGCCGTGGATTACTATTACAACCGCGCGGAGTAGCTAAGAGGGAAACGTCAATGGCAATGGCTGTTCAGCAGAAAAAGGGCCTGAAGGCATCCGCGCTCCAGGTAGTGTCCCCCCTCAAGGAGCGAAACTTCGCCTTGCTGATGGCAGGGCGGGTCACCTCCAACATGGGCCGCAACATGCGGGTCTTCGCCCGGGCCTGGCTGGTGTTGGAGTTGACCAATTCCCCCTTCCTCTTGGGCCTGGTGACCTCTTCCCTGTCTTGGCCTATGCTGTTCATGCCCTTCGTAGGCGGGATTCTGGCAGACCGAATTGACAGGCGCAAACTTGTGCTCTACACCGAGTTTGCCCTGGTGGTTCTCTGGGGGGTCACTTCTCTGATCATCACCCTGGGATGGATCCAGTGGTGGCATCTTATGATCACCTCGGTGATGAGTGGCGTGATCCAATCCATTGGACGCCCTGGCCACCACGCCATGGTGGGCAGTGTGGTAACCAGGGAACAGCTTGCCAGCGCCGCAGCGATTGACTCTGCCGCCGACCACTGGCCTCGGGCCATTGGGTTGCTGGTGGCAACTCTCCTCATTGTCTCCGTAGGCACAGAGGGTCTCTTCTGGCTTACGGCAGCGCTGCAACTGGTCACGGGCATTACGTTGCTGTTCTTGCATTGGAAGCCCCAGGAGGCGGAAGCCAGGAACAGAAGCGTCAGGGGCAACGCCTTGGAAGGCTTGAGCTACGTCAAGAACGAACCGGTCATCTTTGGTGTGGTGCTAGTGGCGGCTTCGGCGAGCCTTCTTGGTGGCGGTGGCTTCCTTATGCCCATCTTCGCCAGGGACATCTTGGGCGTCGGCGCCCAAGGGCTGGGCACGCTGATGCTGGCCAGTACGCTAGGCGTATCCATTGGCTCGGCGTTGGTTATGATACTGGCTAACTTCCACCGGCGGGGGATGGTGCTTGTTATAGGCTCCTTGCTGGGCACAGCCTTCTCCCTTGGATTCGCTGTATCCACTGTGTTTTACCTCTCCATCGCCCTGACATTCCTTATGGGCCTATTCCAGACGGTTAGGGGCACGACGGTTGAGCTGGTCCTGCAATTGTTGGCCCCTAATGAGATGCGGGGGCGTGTGATGAGCCTACGGGTCTCCATTCAGGGGTTGTCATGGATAGGGGTGCTGATGTTGGGGGCTCTGGCAGAAGCGGTGGGCGCAGTGAACACCATGCTGATTGCTGCAACTGCGTCAGGCGTGGTGGCCGTGGTTATTTTCATCGTGATGCCCCAGATCCGAAGATTCCGGTAGGATCCTTCCGCCACTGCAATGACCGTGAGGTGAGCCTGTTGCGTCTAGGCACAAAGCTGAGCGTATGTCGTGTTGCTTTCGGAATGCTGCTGGTAGCTCTTGGACTCCCGGGCTGCGCCCAGGGCACTGCGCTACCTCAAGTGACCCAGGACGTCATCAATAAGCTGGGATTTGACCCCACGACCGTGGAACCCGAACACAAAGGGGAAATCGGGAAACCGGGATTGCCATCGGGGTTTATCTACCGTGAAGTCGTGCCTTCCCACAAGTACGATGAGACGGATCTGCTCACGCTGGACCCGCAAGAGAAGTATCTGTTCTTTATCACCCATCTGGCGTACCCGGACGGTGCAGCCTATAGGGTTAATCTAGCTACAGGGGATACAATCCAACTTACCACCGGGCTGCACCGTCCTGGGGGCATCATCTATTACCAGCCAGGCAATGTCGTGATCGTCGCAGAGGAGGGGACGGGAGTCGGGCCATTAGAGCGTGAGCTTGGGTTCTACCGTGCCCTCCAGCCCGATGTGCCTGACCAGCCTGTGCCTCCCCCTCTACGGGCGATGGGCCAGCACCGGGGCGAAGGGTTGGAACCAGTAGGGGCGGACACGATTTACCTGGGTGACGATGTGCCCGAGGGTGGTCACCTGTACAAATACGTGCTGGACGCTCCTCCAGACTTGACCAAAGGAACACTGTATGTCCTCAAAGAGAACCAGGGGTGGGTCAAGACGGCGTATTTGGAAGCGCCCGACACAGGCAAAGAGGGAACAAAGTATTACGGTGCCGAAGCCATACGCATGGGGCCGGACGGCAAGCTCTATGTGGTGCTCAGTGTTCAGGCTGAGACCCGTGTCGTGACCATAGACCCTGTTACTGGCAAGCTTTCTAACTTCGTGACAGCGGCCAAAGCAAAAGGGTTTGCGCGGCCTGACCAGCTCGTTTTCGCCCCCAATGGCACCCTGTTTGTGACTGGTGCGGGAAACGTATGGGCGGCCCTGCCCGACGGGCCAGACGATGACACACTTTCCGACGGGGTCTACCGTTTCCTGACGGGTATGGATGTGGTGCAAGGCCTCTGGTTCACCAAAGATGGCGCCACTCTCTATTTAGCCGCCAGAGGCGAGGCTGACGCGATCTTGGCGATCACAGGTTTCAAATTCCAATAGCTACCTCTTCAGCCGCATCCGGCTCACCAGCACCGGCGGTATCTCGCTGAAGCTGGACCATCCCAGGGGGTTGTTGCCCTGGACCGAGGCGTCAAAGACCGGTTCCTCTATGCCGTCCAGGACGAACCCAGCTTTGAAGCAGGCGCTATACAGCAGGCTGATGGGCCGGTGGAAGTAGATGTGTGGGGTTGGCTGGCCGACGATGCCGATGCCCTGGGCTGCCGAGGGCGTGATGTAACGCCAGACCCTGACGTACCTGGTGATGACCATCTCTCCCTCCCTGTCCTCTTCTTCCACTCCCAGCTTGCAGCCCATGGAATTGTTGAAGCACGGGTGCAGGACCGAGAACACCAGTCGCCCGCCAGGCTTGAGCAGCTTGCCCAGAGCCGAGAGCAGCGGCTCTATGGCGGCCATGTCCATGAAGGCCATGGAGCAGATGGCAGCGTCAAACCTTCTCTCGCTCAGGGATAGCAGGGCAGCCTGGTCTGTGGCATCCATCACCAGGTACTGGACCCGGTCCGCGTTGCGGGTGGTGCGGGCCTTTGCCCTGGCGATGAACTCAGCGCTGAAGTCAAAGGCCACCACCTGGGCGCCCAACTGCGCCATGCGGCGGGACAGGACGCCGTTGCCACAGGCGACGTCCAGGACCGTCTCGCCAGGCTGGAGGGCCAGCAGGCGCTCTATGGCTGGCCCGTTCAGCAGCCGGTGGAACTGGTTGCCCTCGCCAAAATAGTCGTCCCACCAGCCGGCGTTGGTTTCCCAGCGGCGCTGGGCATCGGCGTTGAGGGAAGCCAGGTCTGGCTTTGTCGTGTCTTGTGTCATGGGGTCCTCCATCCCGTTTTGTTTGCTCGTGCGCGGTATTCAATCCCCCGACTAATGGTCATGTACAGAATGACCTAACCCCCT
>JACQUH010000261.1 GCA_016210375.1 Chloroflexota bacterium | reverse complement strand
GGCAGCGACCAGCACGGCACGCCCGTCACCCTGCGCGCCGAGGAGGAGGGCGTTTCGCCCCAGGCCATCGTGGACCGCTACCGGGCCTCGCAGCTAGAGGTGTGGGACAGGCTGGGCATCGGCTTTGACATCTACACCTCCACCGGCACGGACAACCACCGGCAGACGGTGCAGGAGATGTTCCTGGACCTGCTGGGCAAGGGCCTCATCTACAAGGCCGCCATGACCCAGCCCTACGATGAGCAGGCCGGGCGCTTCCTGCCCGACCGCTACGTGGAAGGCACCTGCCCCTTCTGCGGCAACCCCAGGGCGCGGGGCGACCAGTGCGACAACTGTGGCAAGCCCATGGACCCCCTGGAGCTGAAGGACCCTCGCAGCCGCCTCACCGGCGCGACGCCCGTGGCCAGGCAATCAGACCACTTTTTCCTGAAGCTCAGCGCCCTGGAGCAGCCGCTGCTCCAGTGGGTGCGAGGGCAGAGCCACTGGCGGCCCAACGTGCTGAACTTCACGACACGCTACCTGGAGGAGGGCCTCCACGACCGGGCCATCACCCGGGACATCACCTGGGGCGTGCCCATACCCCTGCCCGGCTCCGAGGCCACGCGCATCTACGTCTGGTTTGAGGCGTGCATCGGCTACCTCTCCGCGGCAAAGGAGTGGGCGCAGCGCCGGGGCGCGCCCGACGCCTGGAAGGAGTTCTGGAACGACCCATCGTGCAAGAGCTACTACTTCCTGGGCAAGGACAACATCCCCTTCCACACCATCATCTGGCCGGGGATGATCATGGGCTACGGCCACGGCCTGAACCTGCCCTACGACGTGCCCGCCAACGAGTACATGAACCTGAGCGGCGGCAAGTTCTCCAAGAGCGAGCGCCGCGCCGTCTGGGTCCCCGACTACCTGGAGCGGTACGACCCCGATCCCTTGCGCTACTACATCGCCGCCAACATGCCGGAGACGAGCGACACCGAGTTCTCCTGGGCCGGGTTTGTGCGCCGCAACAACGACGAGCTCGTCGCCACTTACGGCAACCTGGCCCACCGGGTGCTGTCCTTCATCCACAGCAACTTCGGCGCGAAGGTCCCGCAACCCGGCGAGCTGAACGCCGAAGACGACGCCCTGCTGAGGAAGGTGGACGAGGCCATGGAGTCGGTGAGCCGCGAGCTTTCCGCCTGCCACTTCCGCGAGGCGCTGCGCCTGGTCATGGCCCTGGCCCAGGAGTCCAACCGCTACCTGGACGCCCAGGCCCCCTGGCGCACGCGGCGGGAGAACCCGAAACGCGCCGCTGCCAGCTTGTACGTCACCCTCTGCGCCATCAGCGGCCTCAAGACCCTGGCTTACCCCTTCCTGCCCTTCAGCGCCGAGAAGCTGCACGGGTACCTGGGCTTCAGTCCCGACGGGGTCGGGACGTCGGCTGGCTGGACGGCCCAGCGCCCTACGCCCGGCGCGCCGCTGCCGGAGCCCCAGGCCCTCTTCACCAAGCTGGACGACGCAGTGGTGGAGGCCGAGGAGTCCCGACAGGTCGGGACTGGCGCGGGATCGTAACCCAACCCCTGGCCCCTTCCCCAGGGGGAAAGGGGATGGAGACTCGGACAGGCCACTCATGGACCTAGCCCAGACACCTCCCACTCTAGAGGCCATATACACGCCTATCCAGGCAGAACTCGCCCTGGTGGAGACACGCCTGCGCGCCCTGGCGGGCCAGGCCGATCCCGCCATGAAGCCGCTGGTGGAGTACATCGCATCCGGCGGGGGCAAACGGGTGCGACCTGCCGTCACCATCCTGGCCTCGCGCTTTCACCCCAACGACGGCTCCCTGGCCGTGACCATGGGCGCTGCGGTGGAGCTGCTCCACGCCGCATCCCTGGTGCACGACGACTCGGTGGACAACGCCTCGGTGCGGCGGGGCCTGGCCACCGTCAGCAGCCTGTGGGGCGATGGCGTCGCCGTCCTGCTGGGCGACTACCTCTTCGCCACCTCCGCCGTGCTGGTGTGCGAGACGGGCAACATACGGGTCGTCCGCCGCTTCGCCGATACCATCCGCGAGATTGCCACCGGCGAGCTCATGGAGTCCTTCGGCGCCTTCCAGACCACCCACACCATGGAGGAGTACGCCCACCGCATCTCCCTGAAGACCGGCTCCCTCTTCCGCACCGCCGCGGAGTGCGGGGCCATCCTCAGCGGCGCGCCGGAGCCGGTGGTGCAGGCCCTTGTGGAGTACGGCAATGCCCTGGGCATGGCCTTCCAGATTGTGGACGACATCCTGGACTTTGAGGGCACCGAGGCGGAGCTTGGCAAGCCCGCAGGCCACGACTTGCTGCAAGGGACGCTGACCCTGCCGGCGATGCTCCTCCTGGAACGCTACCCCCAGGACAACCCGGTGGTGAAGCTGTTCCAGCGGGAGGACATGGAGGCCAACCGCGAGCGGGCCATTGACATGGTGCGCAACTCCGAGATCATCTACGACAGCTACGCTGTGGCCCGCCGCTACCTGGACACGGCCGCCGCCGCCATCAGCGCCCTGCCGGACACGGCGGAGCGCCGGTCGCTGCTGGACCTGCTTGACTACGCGGGGGAGAGACGGGTGTAATGATCGACCAGCATCGATACGAAGAATTCCTTCGAAAGGGGCCGATTCCTGAAGACGAAGTGAACGATGCGATTGCGTCGTACCTGCAATCTCAGGGGTATCAGATACTCGTTCAAAATAAAGGCCACAAGCAAGGCAAAGACATTGTGGCCAGAAAGAATGAGCAAGAACTGTGGATAACTGTAAAAGGTTATCCTAAAGGGACTGAAAAGACTAATCCCCAAACGCAGGCGACTCACTATTTTAAGGATGCTATCTTTGACGTAGTAGCCTGGAAAAACGAATCTTCCACGACAAAAGTCGCTGTCGCGCTTCCGAACCGACCAGTCTACCGCTCACTGGCAAGCAAAACCAAGTGGCTTCAAGTCCAAGCCAACTTCAAATTCCTTTGGTTTGACAATCAAACAGGACGAGTTAACTGGGAATCTGGCTCCTAATACACCCTCAGATCCTGCACACGTTGGAAGTGGGCGTCGCGGCTGACTAGAGTCAGGCCGTAGGCCTGAGCGGTGGTGGCAATCCACTGATCACCTCATCCCTCCCACGCCACCTCCCCACCCACCAGCACCACCCGCGCTCGCACCGACAGCAACGCCTCCGCCTCTGCCTGCGCCACGTCCCTGTCCAACAACGCCAGGTCTGCCACGTCCCCTGCCGGAATGCCCGCCATGTCCCCTGCCCGTATGCCCGTATGTCCGTATGTCCGCATGTCCGCATACATCCCCAGCGCCTGCTCCAGAGACACGCCCTGCTCCGGGTGCAGCGCCTGCCCGCCGGCGTCGCGCCGCGTCAGCGCGGCGTACATGCCTTGCCAGGGGTTTGGCGATGCAACGGGCGCGTCGGAGCCGGCAAGGAGCGGGACGCCCGCATCCAGCAGGGAGCGCAGCGGGTACAGCCAGGGCAGCGTCTCCGGCGGCACGGTCGCCCGGTAGCGCGCGCCGCTCTCGTACAGGAACGTCGGGTTCGCGCACACGGCGACGCCTGCGGCTTTCAGGGCTGACAGGACGGCCGACGTGGCCTCGGAGCAGTGCTCCAGGCGATCGGAGAGTCCAAACCTAGAGCGTAAGTCCCCAAACCCAGGACTTAAGTCCTGGGTTTGGCCCTCTTGCACCACGGCCAACACAGCCAGTATCGCCTCCTCCTCCACGGCGTGCACGGCTACAGGAAACCCCAGGCGATGGGCCGCGGCGACGAGATCCCGCAGCTCCGGCTCCGAGGGGTGCAGCCCGCCGGTGGTCAGCGTGGCCATGACCTTGGCGTGGCCCAGGCGCAGTGTAGCGTCGCCGCTGCCGCACGTCATCCCCTGGGCCGCGAAAGCCTCCAGATGGTGGATGCCCGGCATGAACGTAACCCGCTGCTTCAGCAGGCCCTCAGCCTGGTACTGGCGCAGCGCCTCCCGCCGAGCGGGGTCGTTCTCCGGGGTGGCGTCCGTGATAGATGTAATGCCCCAACCCAAAAGGTTCGCGCTCGCCTCGGCAATAGCGTCCCGCTGCTCCTGCGGGGTGTGGTCGTCGCCCGCGCGCTGGCTTACCCAGCCGCCCATCTCGTAGAGCACGCCCGTGGGCTCACCGAAGGCGTCCCGTTCAATGACGCCCTCCACCGGGTCCGGCGTGTCCGGGCCAATACCCACGCGGGCCAGGGCCAGGCTATTCAGGACCGTGGCATGGCCAGAGCGGTGGTCCAGGCGCACGGGATGGCCGGGCGCGGCGGCGTCCAGGTCGCGCCTGTCCGGGCGGCGGCCCTCGGCCAGGGAGAACTCGTCGTAGCCGCGACCGCGCACCCAACGGCCTGGCGGTGTGCGGGCGGAGCGCTCTGCTATGAGCCGCCCGATGTCGCCGATGGTTTTCGCCGAGGAGGGGCCGCACGCCGCGTCCCGCAGGCTGGCCGCATAGGCCAGCAGGTGGATGTGAGCATCATGCAGGCCGGGCAGCAGTGTCGCGCCGCCACAGTCCACGGTGCGGTCGGCTTTCGCAGTGGGCAGGTCGGCGTCGCGGCCTACCCAGGCGACCACGCCATCACGCACCAGGACGGCTTGATCGCCCCACCGTCCCAGGAGATGCGCCCCTCGGAACAAGATGGTGGGAAATCCAATCATGCCGCCATTGTAGCACTGAGGGTCCTGTTTGCTTGCGGCATGATGCCGCACCCTTCAGGGTGCGGTACACCCAAAGCACAAAGCACCGCACTGAAGTTGGCTAGACACGGGTGGTATGATGGGTTTCTGTGCGAAAAGGAGCGCGAATGGCGCAAGCAAGTCCTCTGAGCTGGGAAGAGTTTGCCGACTTTTTTGACGGGCGACAGGGGGAGGATGGCGACCTGTGGCACCGGGGGTTGCTTTACCCTGCGCTGCTAGCAGTCCTTGGCGAGGTGCGCGGCCAGCGTGTGCTGGACCTGGCCTGCGGTAACGGTGCCTTGGCGCGGCAGCTCGCCCGCCGGGGGGCGCAGGTGACTGGCGTGGACCTCGCTCCTACCCTGGTGGCGCGGGCCCGGCAACGGGAGGCCCGTGCCCCCCTGGGCGTTTCCTACCACGTGGCCGACGCCGGGGACCTGGGCCTCTTCCAGGAGGAGAGCTTTGACCTGGTGGTCTGCAACATGGGCGTGCTAGACATGACGGACGACACCGTACAGAAGGCATTCATAGAGGCAGCGCGCGTGATGACGGCGAAGGGCCGCTTCGTCTTCTGCACCCAACACCCCTGCTTTGAGGGCAACGATACCGCCGCCTGGGTGGTGGAGAAGGTGGGCCGCACCACTACGGTGTGGCGGAAGATAGCCAAGTACCGCCAGCACTACGAGATTATGAACCACTGGCGGGTAGTCCCCAACCAGTTCGTACGCACCGTCAGCTACCACCGGCCCCTGTCCTGGTACATCCGCTGCCTCAGGGAAGCGGGCCTGGCGGTGACAGCCTTTGAGGAGAACAATCCCACCGAGGAGTTCATCCAGCAGGATAACGAAGGGGCCTGGATACAGGAGATACCGTTGCACTGCGTCGTGGAGGCGCGAAAGCTGGCCTAAGCCAGCGCCAGCGAAGCGGCGCTATGCTGCACTCCCCATGCCCGTATGCTCTCTGCTCTCCGCTCTATGCTCTATGCTAGAATATCTCCATGTTTGATGCCCTCACCGACAAGCTCACCGCCGTCTTCCAGCGCCTCGGCTCCCGTGGGCGCCTCACCGAGAAGGACGTGGACGACGCCCTGCGGGAGGTCCGCATCGCCCTCCTGGAGGCTGACGTCAACTTCCGCGTCGCCCGTGACCTCATCGCCAGGGTGCGGGAGCGCGCGCTGGTCGGACAGGTACTCCAGAGCCTCAGCCCCGGCCAGCAGGTCGTTAAGATCGTCTACGAAGAACTGACCGCCGTTCTGGGCGGCTCCACCCAGGCCCAGGGCCTGCACCCATCGCCGCGCGCCCCCTCAATCCTGCTGCTTGTCGGCCTGCAAGGCTCCGGCAAGACCACCACCGCCGCCAAGCTGGCCCTCCACCTGCGCAAGCAGGGCCACCGCAGCCTCCTCGTCGCCGCAGACCTGCGCCGCCCCGCCGCTATCCAGCAGCTCGTCTCCCTGGGCAAGCAGCTTGACATCCCCGTCTTCAGCGAACCTCCCGAGGGCAACTCCGCGGTGGTGGTCGCCCGCAATGGCGTGGAGCACGGGCGCTCCCTGGGCGTCACCTGGGTGATCCTGGACACCGGCGGCCGCCTCCACATTGACGATGAGCTGATGAAGGAGCTTGAGGAGGTCAAGGCTGCGACGTCTCCTGCGGAGACCCTCCTGGTGGTGGATGCCATGACCGGCCAGGATGCCGTCCGCGCCGCCGGGGACTTCCACGGGCGCATCGGCCTCAGCGGCCTGGTGCTCTCCAAGCTGGACGGCGATGCCCGGGGCGGCGCCGCCCTCTCCATCGCCTCCGTCACTGGCGTGCCCGTCAAGGTCATCGGCGCCGGCGAGCGCCCCGACGCCCTGGACCCCTTCTACCCGGACCGCAATGCCTCCCGCATCCTGGGCATGGGCGATGTCCAGACCCTGGTGGAGCTGGCCCAGCAGGAGGTTGACGAGAAGCAGGCCAAAGAGCTGCAGAGGAAGATGCGCCGTGCTACCTATAACCTGGAGGACTTCCTGGGACAGTTACGGCAGCTCCAGCGCATGGGTCCCATAAGCAACCTCCTGGGCATGGTGCCTGGCCTCTCCGCCCTAAGCAAACGCCTGCCGGAGGAGGCCACCGACGAGCGCCACCTGAAGCGCATAGAGGCGATCATCCTCTCCATGACGCCTCAGGAACGGCGCAACCCCGATATGCTGAACGGCAGCCGGCGGCGGCGCATCGCCCTGGGCAGCGGCGTGGCCACCACCGAGGTCAACCAGCTCCTTAACCAGTTCAAGCAGTCCCAGAAACTGATGAAGCAGATCTCCACACCCCAGGGCCGCAAGGCCATCAGCCGCATGATGCGCTAAGAAACTATCCCAAGGCTCCCTTTGGCGCCGCCCCCTGATGGCCGTCAGCCAAACACTTGTGTACTGTGGTCTGACCTCTCCCCCTGAAGTCCCCCTCTCCGTTGCGGAGAGGGGGACTATGATTTGAGGCTGTCCGAAAACTGCCGCAGGGCAGCTTGGGGTGGTGAAGCAGGAGTGGCCGCGCAGGGCAACCTGATTTCGGCAGAGGGGTTGGGCTTTGTTATGCCCAACCTACCCGCTTTGTCGGGGACCCCAGCCAGCTCCTAAGCTTCTTGATGTTGTGGGCAATGGCTACTAGACCCAGTCCCGTTGTTGCTTTGCCCGTGCCGCGTAAGAGGAGCTTCCTGAATCCCATGTTGTGCTTGCCGTCCCCGAAGGTGGGTTCAACGTCGTGTTTTCTCCTCTTCAATAAGTCCCTGCCTTCATCCGTCTCCAGGAAGTCCATCATCGCCGTCTTCAGTGTTTCGTAGACCAGATTCTTGGAGCTGTGGTACGTGCCCTTGCCTCTGGCCACTCGGTCGGAGGCGTAGGTCTGGGGTGGGATGGCGGCCCGAATGCCGCTGTCCATCACATACGCGTAGTTGTCCTGGCGGCAATACCCTTTATCGGCCACCACCACCTCCGGCTTCCTGCCCAGGTTTCGCTGCACCTCTTCTAGCATTGGCCGGAGCAAGTGGTTGTCCTTGGGTCTGTGGTACACCCCAAATCCCACGATGACCTGCTCTTCGGTGGCAAACTGCACGTTGTACCCTACCCCCAAGCTCCCTTCCTTCATCACCATCAGCGTAGCGTCGGGGTCGGTCCTGCCAATGGAGTTCCGATCCTCCCCCATGCGCTCCAGCTTCTCCTCAGTGGCACTGAGCTTGGCCTGTGCCTTCTCCATCTCCCGCGCCAACTCACCCTTTTGCCGCTCCAGCTTCTTCAGCGCCTGCTTTATCTCCTGGACGCTATGTGGGTGCTCCAGGGAGTACCCGTCTTTGTCGCCATAGAGCCGGTCCTCTTCCGCATCCACCCGGGCAGCCTCCTCCAAAATCTGCTCCACCGTCTCTTCGTACCTTGCTTTGCTCTTCTCCAGCTTCTTGCGGTAGATAACCTTGTGTCTCCCGCTGTTCGCCTCTATCTTGGTCCCGTCTCTGCTCACCTTCCCACACCGCACCATCCCCAACTCACGGCACACCCCCAGCACCTGGGTGAACAACTCCTTGATGTCCGTCAGCCTCTCTTTGCGGAAATCGCTGATGGTCCTGAAGTCAGGCTCATTCATCCCCGCCAACCACATGAACACGACATCTTCCCGAGCCTCCTTCTAAAGACGCCGCGAGCTCCTGATCCCCACACGGTAGCCGTACAACAGCACCTTCACCAATATGCGGGGATGGTAGGCATGGCACCCCATCTCCGAATAGCCCCCTTCTACCCCTCGCAGGTCCAGTTCATCCACTACCCCGCTGATGTATCTCCCCAGGTGATGCTCCGACACCTTCTCCTCCAGGCTAGGCGGCAGCAGCATCGCCTGATTCTGAACGTATTCTTTGAACTTCGCCATGATTGCCCTCCTTGCCCCCTGTCTTACCTTCTCTCCGCCTCCACCTCCAAGGCAGTTTTCGGACAGCCTCCACAGGGGGGGAGAGGTCAAAGGACTTTTGGAACAAGGCCCCCCGGGGAAAGAGGGACCTCATCCTGTTAGGAGAGGCATCTGTGGCACGGCTTTGCCGTGCCACAGATGCCTCTCCCTTTTCCCCTCTTCCTGTAGCGGGCAAGGACAGGGGCGGGTTTCCCAGGCCCCCCATGCGTTCGCAGGAAGGGCGCTGCTCATGGTCCGCCAAGCGGATTCTCTGTGGCGTAGGGGGATGGCGTGGCGAGCTGAAATACCTTCTGGGGTTCCCACAGGCGCAGAACACGGTTGAAGCGCACCACGGCTACAAAGCGCCCATCGTAGCTGTAGGCCCGGCAATGTTCCATGGCCTCGGCGCTGTGCGTGCGCGGGTTGAGGCGCACGGGCTGGCCCCTGCACACCATGCGCTCCTCTCCTGGGTTCAAGGTCACTGCCTTGAAATGAAGGACCGCGTAGTCCGGCGGGAACAGCAGTTCTTCGCCGCTCCCCTGAACCAGGGCCTCCTCCAGCGCCTCCAGGGGTGTGGCCTGGCCTATGGAGAAGACGCCTGTACGGAGGCGCCGGAGCTGGCACAGGTGAGCGCCGCAACCCAGGGCCGTACCCAGGTCCTGGGCCAGGGAGCGGATGTAGGCGCCGCGACCGCACTGGATGGAGAGCGTCGCGTAGGGTGGCCGCCATTCCACTAGCTCCAGGCGTTTGACCTCTACCGTGCGGGGGGTGCGCTCCACCTCCACGCCCCTGCGGGCGAGGTTGTACATGCGCTCGCCCCGGAGCTTGAGGGCGCTGAACATCGGCGGCCTTTGCTCAATGACTCCCCGGAAACCCACCATGGCCTGCTCCATGACCTCCCTGGTAACGCCAGAGGGGTCCCGTTCCTCCATGACCCGCCCGTCGGCATCGTAGGTGTCGGTGGCGACTCCCAGGCGCAGGGTGCCCAAATACTCCTTCTCGCTGTCTACCAGGTACTCCATGAGCCGAGTGGCCTGTCCCAGGCACACGGGCAGGACGCCAGTGGCCTCAGGGTCCAGGGTGCCGCCGTGACCGACGTGCCTGTGGCCAGTGAGGCGTTTCACCTGCCGCACCACCTCCATGGAGGTCATGCCGTGGGGCTTGTCTACGTTGAATATGCCGTCCCGAAGCCTGGTCATGGCGCGGGCCTCTCGGGGGAGGGAAGAGTGTCCATAAGCTGCTGTACCTGCAGGCCCTTCTCTATGGACTCGTCCAGCTTGAAGGACAAGGCGGGGACATAGCGCAGCTCCAGCTTGGGTTTCAGCTCTCGCTGGAGGAAGCCGGTGGCGGCTTGCAGCAGCCCCAGGATGACACGCTTCTCCTCCGCAGTGCCCATGACGCTGACGTGGATGGCGGCCTGTCGCAGGTCCGAGGTGACCTCGGCCCGGGTGATAGTAACCAGCAAGGAGAGACGAGGGTCCCGCATATCCCTAGCAACGATCCAGCTTATCTCCTCGCGCAGCAGGTTGTTGAGGCGCTCTGTTCTCCGGGTCATGGGATGGTTTCCTTCCCTCTTCTTCCCTGTAGGCAAAGGGTAATGTCTGCACCCTCCTCTTATCCCCTCTCTCCCGTATGGAGCTTCGCCCCCAAAGTCTTTACCTCACCCTCTGTTGTCCCCCTCTCCAGCAAGACAGGGGGCATTTGAATCTGGGGGACACCCCCAGACCCCTGGCAGTCCCGATGCATCGGGACTGCACCTTCCCGACTCTCGGAACAAGGCCCCGCTACAGAGTGGGGGATGTAATTGGGGTGAGAAACTGGGCACGGCTTTGCCGTGCCCAGTTTCTCACATTTACTATTGCCCCTTTCTCCCTGGGGAAAGGCGGACTGAGAAACTATCTCAAAACACCGCAGCCTAAAGGCTGCGGCATGATGCCCCCGCCTTATGGGCACTGAACAATAATAATGCCAATGAGACCTAACCTCTCCCCCTGTGGTCCCTCCTCTCCTGGGAGGAGAGGGGGGACGATGTTCTGAAGAATCGGATCCCAATTGGCAAATTACCTTGTAAATGACCACCAGGACAGAGCGCTCCGTCCCTTCTCCCCTTGACAGGGGAAGTTGCAGGCCGGCCCGGGAGTCCGTCCGGGGAAGGCCGAAGGGATGGGGTCAACGGGATGCAATCACGATGACAGGGTGGAGGCACAGCCAGGGAAAAGGGGGGCAATCTTATGTGGGTACGGGTAATTACGCCCCTGCAAACCGTCCGATTGCATCACGGGCAAACCTATCGCCCTGACGGCTGCTCCTGGCGGTGGACCTCCAGGATGTCCCCTTCCTGGAACTCGTCAAACTTCGCCAGCACTATGCCGCACTCCATGCCCGCCGCCACCTCCCGCACATCCTCTTGGAAGCGACGCAAGCTCTGGACAGGGCCGTCATACAGCACCCGGCCGCTGCGGAGGACCCGGACCGAAGCGTTGCGCAGTATCCTGCCATCACTGACCATGCAACCGGCCACCTTGCTCTGGCGGCCCCGGGTGATGACCGCGCGCACGGCAGCATGGCCCTCCACCACGTCCCTGGCCACGGGCTTGACCAGGCCCTCCAGCATGCCCTGAATCTCCTCCACCATGGTATAGATGATATTGTAGAAGCGGATCTCTACGCCTTCAGACTCCGCCAGCCGTCGTGCGCCCGGCTCCATGGAGGTATTGAAGCCCAGGATGACGGCCTGAGAGGCCACGGCAAGGAAGATGTCTGTCTCGGTGATGGCGCCACTGGCAGCGTGGACAATACGGACCTGGGCCTTCTCAGTGCCCAGGCGCACCAGGGTGTCCCGTATCGCCTCCAGGCTTCCCTGGACGTCAGCCTTTATGACAACGCTCAGCTCCTTTGACTCCCCCGTACGAATGCGGCCCACCACCTCCTCCAGGCTGACGCTGCGGCGCGTGCCCTCTTGCTTGCGCAGCCGTTCCTCCGCTATAGCTTTTGCCTCCCTCTCGCTGGAGACAGCCTGGAGGACATCGCCGGCGAGGGGCAAGCCGTTCAACCCCAGGATCTCCACGGGAGTAGAGGGGGGAGCACTCCTCATACGGCGGCCAGCGTCGCTCACCAGGGCTTTCACCCTGCCCGAGACGTTGCCGACCACCAGGTAGTCCCCCACGTTTAAGGTGCCGGTCTTGACGAGGGCGCTGGCGACAGGGCCACGGCTCTTGTCCAGTTTAGCCTCCACCACCACGCCCCGGGCGGGCCGGTTGGGGTTGGCCTTCAGGTCCGCCACCTCAGCGACGACCAGGAGGTTCTCCAGGAGGTCATCAATGCCCGTTTGGGCCTTGGCCGAAACGGGCACGGCAATGACGTCGCCGCCCCACTCCTCTATCAGGAGGCCCTGTCCGGCAAGCTGACGCTTGACCCGGTCAGGGTCCGCTTCAGGCTTATCAATCTTGTTCACAGCCACCACGATGGGCACTTTGGCAGCTCTGGCGTGGTTGATGGCCTCCACGGTCTGGGGCATGATGCCGTCGTCGGCTGCCACCACCAGGACGGCGATGTCGGTGGCGTTGGCGCCCCGGGCGCGCATGGCGGTGAAGGCCTCGTGCCCGGGGGTATCCAGGAAGGTGATCTTGTGGCCTTTGTACTCCGTCTGGTACGCGCCGATGTGCTGAGTAATGCCGCCAGTCTCCCGTTCGGCCACCTTCGTCTTGCGGATGGCGTCCAGCAATGTGGTCTTGCCGTGGTCCACGTGCCCCAAGATGGTTACCACCGGAGGGCGGACCTGGAGCTGGGAAAGGTCTTCCTCTTCCGTGTCCTTCTCCTTGGTAGCTTTGGAAGGGCTGGTAGCTTCCACGGCGCGGTAACCGAAGGCTGGGATGATGGCAGCGGCGGTCTTGAAATCAATGGACTGGTTGATTGCGGCCATGACGCCGGCCCGCATGAGCTGCTTCATCAGGTCTATGGGGCTGGCGTGGACGAGCTCCGCCAGGTGCCCCACAGTGATCGCCTCCGGCAGGGGTACCAGGCGGCTGGATGGCCCGGGGCGCACGCCTGCATCCCCCGCCTCGCGGCTGGCTGTCCCCTGATGTTGCCTTTGTATCATACGTTACACCTCTAGACCCCGGAGAGTTGGCTCTCAGCGAACTCTTGAAGCCTTCCTTTATCGTTGGGAGAGATGTCGCCTCGCAGGGCATAGCTCAGCCTGCTTTTTTTCAGGGCCTGGTTCCAGCACTCCCTGGAGCGACACAAATAGGCACCCCGTCCGGGGAGCTTCCTGCGCCCCTGGTCTACCAGGACACTCCCGTCCGGCCCTCGCACAATGCGCACCAGGTCCCGTTGGGGGTACTGCTGGCCACAGGCGACGCACCGCCGAAGGGGGATGTGCCGGACACCCGCACCTGCACTCATGGGCTTACCCTGCGAAGGCATGGGTCCTGCGCCGGCTACTCCCGCTGCCCTTCAACCCGGCGTTTGCCCTTGCCCGTCCCTTTCCTTCTGGCTGTATCCTCAGACTCCCCATCACCACGCCGTCCCCGGCGTCGTCCGCCGCCGCCACTGCGCTGGCCGAGGATATCCTCGGCAAAGCGGATCTGCCCTCCGGCAGAGGGTACCAACTGGGGCACCTTCCACACGTCCTCGGTAAGCGGGATGCCCTCCTCCTCTTCGGCCTCTACCTCGGGGGCAGCCTCCTCGGCCAGGACAGCGGCCTGCCTGGTCTTCTCCTCCTCTTCCGCGATAGCCTTCTGGAGCCACTCCTCCTGCTCCTTCGGCGTCATGACCGGAGCGGGCGGGGCGGCCACAGCCTCCGGGGTCCTGGCCAGCGCTTCTTGCCCGGTGGGAGCGGGGGCGGCAGCTACGATTGTCGCCTTCACCTCGGCTGCGGGACGGAGCACCTGCGGCTCCGGTTTGGGCAGAGGAGCCGCCTCTGAGATGGCGGTGGCCGTTTCCGGCGCTACGGCGCGGCGTTCTTCAACCTGGACCGGGGCGGGCGTCCGGGCCAATCGCTCCTTCTCCGCCTCCGCGGCGCTGATAATATCTATCTTCCAGCCAGTAATCTTGGCGGCCAGGCGAGCGTTCTGGCCCTCCTTGCCAATGGCCAGGGAAAGCTGCCTGTCCTGCACCACCACGCGAGCGACGTTTTCCGCCTCATGCAGGTTCACATGGGCCACCTGAGCAGGGTTGAGGGCATTGGCAATGAAGGTCCCCGGCTCCCTGCTCCACTGGACAACGTCAATCTTCTCGCCCTGAAGCTCGTTGACCACGTTCTGGATGCGGATGCCCCGGAGGCCCACGCAGGAGCCTACAGCATCCACGCCTTCCTGCCTGGCCCAAACGGCCACCTTGCTGCGGAAGCCGGGTTCCCGGGCGATGGCCTTGATCTCCACGACGCCGTTGAAGACCTCGGGCACCTCCATCTCCAGGAGGCGGCGCAGGAGGTCCTTGTGCCCGCGAGACACGATGACCTCTGGCCCCCGGGCGGTGCGGTCCACCTCTACAATGTAGACCTTCAGCTTCTGGTTGGGCCTGTACCGCTCCGTGGGGATCTGCTCCTTTTCAGGCATGATTCCCTCGGCCCGGCCCAGGTCCACGATGATGTGTCGTGGCTCAATGCGCTGTACCGTGCCGGTGACAATCTCTCCGGCCCGGTTGGCGTACTCTGCGTATACCAGGTCCCGTTCCGCCTCCCGCAGGCGCTGCATCACCACTTGCTTGGCAGTCTGCGCCGCGATGCGCCCCGGGTTATAGGGCATGGATTGGGTCTCCAGGACCTCACCCACAGCGGCATCTTTCTTGATCCGGCGGCCCTCCGCCAGAGCGATCTCCAGGCGCGGGTCTGCCGGCTCCTCCACCACTGTCTTGAGGACGTAAACGCGCACGTCCCCCGTGGCGGGGTTCAGACGCACCGTAATGTTCTGCTCGCCAGCCACGTTGTCCTTCTTGTAAGCGGAGGCAAGGGCGGCCTCAATGGCCGAAAGGACCATTTCCCTGGGAAGGTTCCTTTCGGCAGCGAGCTGCGTCAGCGCTATCAGGAAATCGCTCTTCATATGTGTACCTCCTACGTCCCCCCACCCCACCCCCCAAGAACAAATAAAGTGGGATGAAACCCACT
>JACQUH010000254.1 GCA_016210375.1 Chloroflexota bacterium | reverse complement strand
CGATTGGTTGCCAAGGGAGGCATCCGCAGAGAGCGGTTGCCCGTGTACCTTGGGGAGTATGTCGGGCGCTACAATCATCGTCATCTGCTCAGAAGAGAACAAGTCAAACGCTTGTTGCATCTGCTGCAAAGCTAATCTAGTAGCTATACCGGGACTTTACCCTTAGTCAAATGACCATCAGCGCCAGGGGACCGTGCGACCCCTGAAAAGCAAACGGGACCGCCGTCCTTGGAGAGGGTGGGGTTCCGTTGACACTCTCTGGGGCCGATGGTAGACTCCCACTGCCGTGACCGCGGGTACAGTGCCCAGGCGAAGGGATGCTGTGCCTCGCTACCCTAGCTATTGGCGCCTTCCTCCCGCGAGTTGGTGAGGAAGGCGTCGGCGCAGGCGCTCCATTGACAGCAAAACGCCGAACCGTCGGCCTCGTGTACCACCCAGCCATCCCGGGCGCGCAAGACCTGGCGAACCAGCTCATCTCCCGCCTCAAGCTGAGCAAGGAGGCCCTTTTCTCCGATACGGAGGAGCTAGAACGGCATGGAGGCGATGACCTGAAGGTGGACCTGCTCATCACCGTGGGGGGTGACGGCACTATCCTCCACGCCGCCCATGTCACGGCATCCAGGGGCGTGCCCATCCTGGGCATCAACATGGGACGCCTGGGTTTCATGACGGAGCTGAGCGGCAAGGACGCCCTGGCGCGCCTTGAGCGGTACCTGGAGGAGGAGCTGTGGATAGAGGAGCGGGCTATGCTCCAGGCTCGCATCGCTCCTGCGAGCGAGGCCCACGGGCCTGGCTTTGACCCCTGGTCGTTACCCGCCGTGTGCCACGCCCTGAATGAAGCGGTGGTGGGCAACAGCGCGGTAGCCCGTATGGCGACCGTTGAAGTGAGAATAGACGATGCCCTCCTCACGGTCTACCGGGCGGACTCCGTTATCGTGGCCACGGCCACCGGCAGCACGGGGTACGCGCTCTCTGCCGGCGGGCCTATCCTGCACCCCCTGTCCCGCGACATCATTCTGGACCCCGTGGCGGTGCACCTGGGGCTGAGCAGCGCCCTCGTCGTGCCGCCCACCAGCCGCATCAGGCTGCACGTGCTCTCCAAGGGGCCTGCCACCCTGAGTGTGGACGGGTTCATTGACCTGCTGGTGGAGGAGGGGGACGAGGTGCTCATTGAGGCCAGCCCCTACAAAGCCCGCTTCCTGCGGGCAGACCCGCCTTCTCACTACTATGCCACTCTCATGCGCCGGCTGGGTCTGGAGGACGGCGAGTTCGTACCCCGTGCTCTGAGGCAGGGCTGACCCCCGGCAAGCCCTTTGGCAGCGATGCGTCCCTCGCTCGCGCTCCTCAGAAAGGTGTCTCACGGGGGTGGTGTGGCCGGATGCCTCGGCCAGGGCCCTCATCACCGGCCTGGCCCTGCCTCCTTCATCCCGCGAGGCGCAGCAAGGAAAGAACGAGGGGGTGCCCGTGACGACTGACTGGGCGAAGCTCTGGCGACTGCTGGCTACCCACGACATCCAGACAGGGGCCGAGGGCGAGGCCCAGATGGTGGAGCGCTGGCGCAGGGTCGCGCGAGAGATAGACGCGACCACTGCCAGACGCCCAGGCGCTCCTAACCCCCTGCTGGATTTCCTGCTGTCCAGGCTACTCCCGGAGATGACAGTCCTGGACATTGGGGCGGGCATCGGGCGATGGACGGTGCCTATCGCCCGCAAGGTGCGGAAGGTGACCGCCGTGGAGCCGCTCTCGGGAATGAGGGAGGTGTTGCAGGAGCGTCTGGCGTCCCTGGGGATCACCAACGTTGCGCTGGTGGATGCGCCCTGGATGGACGCCCGGGTGGGGCCACACGACGTGGCGATAGCTGCTCACTCCTCCTACACCAGCCCTGATCTTCTGGGGTTCGTGCGAAAGATGGAGAGGAGCGCCCGCAAGGCGTGCTATCTGGCTCTGCGTGTCCCGGCCCACGATGGCGTCATCGGTGAGCTGTCCCTGCGATTCCGGGGCCAGTGGCACGACAGCCCCAACTTCATCGTAGGTTTCAATCTGCTGCTATCAGCAGGCATCTATGCCAGCGTCGTGATGGAAAAGGCGACGGTGCGCCGCTGGAGCGATAAGACCCTGGAAGACGCCCTGGAGCGAGCCAAACGCCACCTGGGGGTAGAGGACGCCCACCACGACCAGGCAATCATGGAGTGCCTTTCTCAACGGCTGGCGCTGGCGGATGGCGCGTACCAGTGGCCCGATGGCATGCGCTCGGCGCTCCTGTACTGGGACCAGGACGAGACCTGATCAACGCCGCTTCCCAGCCGCCCTCTGCCTTCGGGGTCTCTGGCATAATTGTGGTGAGGTTCTGGGCACGGCGGAGCCGTGCCCAGAACCTCACCTTTCCCAGTTCCCCCTTGGAGGGGCCGTCCAGTTGCGCTATACTCAGTGTACCTTTCGCCAGCCCAGGAGCTGTGGAAGGGGACCGCCATGAAAGACCTGTTCACCCAGATAGCGACGTACCTGTCGGAAGACCGCGCGGCCTACGTCCGCCGGGCGTACGAGTATGCCGCCAGGGCCCACGAGGGGCAGATGCGGCTTACGGGCGAACCGTACATCGTGCACCCTGTGGAGACAGCCAGCTACCTGGCCGAGTTGCACTTGGACGCCATCACCCTGGCAGCGGCCTTGCTGCACGACGTGATGGAAGACTGCGGCGTCACCTTCCAGCAGATAGAGGAGGAGTTCGGTGCGGACGTGGCCCGGCTGGTGGACGGTGTGACCAAGCTGAACAAGCTGGACCTAGCGACTAACGATGGCGCCAAGGCGGCTGCCCGGCCCTCGGAGGACACCGACCACGCCGCCAGTCTGCGCAAGATGCTGGTGGCCATGGCCCAAGACCTGCGTGTAGTGCTCATCAAGCTGGCGGACCGCCTCCATAACATGCGCACTCTCCAGGCCCACACGCCGGAGCGACGGCGGGCCATCGCCCAGGAAACCCTGGACATCTATGCACCCCTGGCCCACCGCCTGGGCATGTGGGACCTCAAGTGGCGGCTGGAAGACATGTCCTTCCACCACCTGGAACCAGCCAGGTACAAAGAGATATCTCGCCTTCTGGCGCGGCGACGGGACGAGCGGGAGCGCTATATCGCCAACGTGCGGGACATCCTCTCGCAAGCCCTGCGCAAGGAGGGCATCAAGGCCCAGGTGACCGGGCGGGCCAAACATATCTACAGCGTCTACGGAAAGATGCAGGCCTATGCCGCCCAGGGAAAGGACTTTGACGATATCCACGACCTCTTTGCCCTTCGGGTCAAGGTCAAGGACCGCAAGGAGTGCTACGTGGCCCTGAGCGTGGTCCACGACCTGTGGGACCCTCTGCCAGGACAGATGGACGACTACGTTGCCAAGCCCAAGGAGAACGGCTACCAATCGCTCCATACCGCTGTCATGGGGCCGGACGCCATGCCTCTGGAGGTGCAGATCCGCACGGACGAGATGCACCAGGTAGCGGAGCACGGCATCGCTGCTCACTGGCGCTACAAGGAGGGAGTGGGACAGGACAACATCTTTGAACGGGAGATGACCTGGCTACGACGGCTTCTGGAGTGGCAGCAGGAGGAGACCGGGGCGGAGGAGTTCCTGGAGAACGTAAAGACGGACCTTCTACCGGACCAGGTGTTTGTCTACACCCCCAAGGGAGATATCAAGGAGCTGCCGGCAGGCTCCACGTCCATAGATTTCGCGTACCACGTCCATACGGAGCTGGGCCACCGGTGCATGGGTGCCAAGGTCAACGGCAAGCTGGTGCCCCTGGACCACCAGCTCAAGAACGGCGACACGGTGGAGATATTGACGAGCAAGGTGGCCCGGGGACCTAGCCTGGACTGGCTCAACACCAACGCCGGCTACGTCCATAGCGCCACGGCCCGGGAGCGCATCCGCGCCTGGTTCCGCAAGCAGGAACGGGGCGCCAACATCCAGCGCGGGCGGGATCTGCTGACCAGAGAGCTGCGCCGCCTTAGCCTGAATCCCGCCGAGGAGGAGTTGGCCAAGCTCTTCCGAATGGATGCCGTGGACGACTTCCTGGCGGCCCTAGGCAGCGGCGGCGTCACCATCAACCAGTTGGTGACCCGCCTGACCCAGCACCACGAAGCCAAGATGCCTCCCACAGAGTACCACGCCCCTGCCGTGGGGCCCGCCTCCGGGGTGGAGGTCCTGGGGGTGGGGGACCTGCTCACCAGCCTGGCAAAGTGCTGCTCGCCACTGCCCGGCGACGCCATTGTCGGCTTCATCACCCGCACCCGGGGCATCAGCGTCCACCGGCGGGATTGCCGCAACATCGTGAACGAGGATGAGCCCGAGCGACTCATCAGGGTGGACTGGGGTTCCACCAAGACCCTCCTTCCCGTCCGCATCGCTTTAGACGCCTGGGACCGGGTGGGCCTTCTGCGGGACATCACCACGGTGGTATCCGGCGAAAAGATCAATATCGCCTCCCTGGTGACCCAGGAGAACGACGATGGCACCGCCACTATCCAACTCACGGTCTTTACCACTGGGGTGGACCAGCTTAGCCGCCTCTTCACCAAGCTGGAAGAGATACAGGGTGTCACCTATGTGACCCGAGCTGCCACCAACGTCAGTAACGGTAACCGCCCTGGGGCCCTGGCGGAGATGGCCAGCGGCGCAGAGGCAAACAGGAAAGGCTAGGAACGAAAGGAAGCCATGCCCAGCGAGAAGTCTCTTCGTGGAGCAGTGCGCAAAGCGCAGCAAAACCGGGGTCCCCGTGGCGCGGCGAGGACCGCCGTCGCCGGCGCACGGCGCGCCCTTGCCGAGAGCAACCCAGAGGCCGCAAGGCCCGCCGTCCAGAAGGCTGTCTCCGCCCTGGACAGAGCCGTCCGGGCAGGAGCCATCCATAAGAACAATGCCTCCCGCCGCAAGTCCCGCCTGGCCAGGCAATTGAACTCGGGCAAGAGCTAGGGGGAATCCCCGCGGTCGCTTCTCCGGCGCCGCCTTGGCCCAAAGGGGCGTGGCGCTCACCGCCAACCAGGCGGCATCCACCGTCAGGCGCTTGGGTGAGGTCTGACCTAACCCCCTTAATCCCCCTTCCCGCACCGGGAAGGGGAAAACAGAAATGTGGATAACTGGACGCGGCAATGCCGCGTCCAGTTATCCACAACAATCCCCGTTCCCCTTCCCTCACACCCGCTTCTGGCGTACCATCCAGGCATGGAAGAGCAGGAGACAAAGGGCGAGCGCCGGGAGCGCAAGCGCCGCAGCCGCCGCAAGATGCTGGTCAGCGGAAGGAGCGCGCGCCTGCTGCTGGAGGTGATACGCAAGCGGGCGGAGAAGGGGAGGGAAACGCGGGGGTCTCCCTAGCAGAGCCGAGCCATGTCCTTCACACAAGACATCTATGACCGCTCGCTGGCGCTCCAGCGCGCCATTCTGGACCACCCCTTCGTCCGGGGCATCGGCAATGGCACCCTGGACGTGGAGGCCTTCAAGCATTTCATCCGCCAGGACTACGCCTACCTCGTGCAGTACGCCAGGGTCTTTGCCCTTGCCGCCGCGCGATCGCCAGACCTGGACACCATGGGCCGGTTCGCCGGCCTGCTGCACGAGACGCTGCGCACGGAGATGGCCCTGCACCGGGGCTACTGCGCCCGCTTCGGCGTCAGCGCGGCGGAGCTGGCAGCCACCATGCCGTCCCCAACGACCCAGGCGTACACCGACTTCCTGGTGCGCACCGCCTATGACGGCAGCTTCGCCGAGCTGGCAGCGGCCCTCCTGCCCTGCATGTGGGGCTACTCCGACGTGGGCCTCGCGCTGGCCGCCCAGGGCAAGCCCGCCGGCGCGCCCCTCTACGCCGAGTGGATAGACATGTACGCTGCGCCGGAGTTCAAGGCCCAGGCCGGATGGCTGCGTGGCCTGGTGGACAGGTTGGCGCAGGCGGCCAGTGCCGAAGAGCGCGCCCGCATGGAGCGAGCCTACGTTACCAGCTCCCGCTACGAGTACGCCTTTTGGGAGATGGCCTGGAGAAAGGAGACATGGCCCCTCTGAAGGCCATGTACGAAATAGCCTAACCCCTTACTCCCTCTTCCCGCATCGGGAAGGGAAAGAAATAGTAGAGACATCTGTGCACGGCTCTGTGCATTGCTCGTGTAGTGCTTCAAACGCTTCGCTACCTAGTCCGACCTAACCCCCTTTAATCCCCCTTCCCTCAAGGGAAGGGGGTAGAGTAAACGTGAGTATCTGGGCACGGCTCCGCCGTGCCCAGATACTCACAACATATTGAGGCAGTGTCTGAGACGGTGTTTTCACCAGACTGACAACAGCCCTCTTGGCCTTGAATTCAACAGGAGAGCTAGCGGGGAACCGCCGCCCCACTCGCAGCAAGGGGCGGCGTGGTACCATGCTGGGGAAAGTTAGGTTTCAGGAGGAACAGCGTATGCCTATGACAACGGCTATTGCGGAGCGAGCGCTCCAGGGGGCGAAGGCGAAGGCCCTGCAGATGGGCGTGAGGGTTGCCATCGCCGTGGTGGATGCGCGAGGCGACCTGTGGGCGATGGTGCGGCTGGACGGAGCACGCTGGACGGTCTCCGAGGTGTGCCGCGGGAAAGCCTTTGCCGCCGCCACCTTTGGCCGGCCCAGCGGGGAGCTCACCGCCAACGCCGGCAGCCCCGTGATCCAGGCGATCATCGCCATGCAGGGCGGGCGCTTGATCCCCGCGCAGGGGGCGGTGCCCCTCATAGAGGAGGGGCAGGTAATCGGCGCGGTAGGGGTGAGCGGCGCAGCTTCCAGCGAGGATGAGGAGATCGCCGCTGCCGGGGCGAAGGCGCTGTAGGGCGAGGGCCCTTTTGGTTGTTGACCAGGAAACCTAACCCTCTGGCCCGCTTCCCTCAAGGTCTTTGACAACATGACCTGCCAATTGGGTTCCGACCTAACCCCCTCTGACTCCCCCTTCCCGCACGGGAAGGGGGAGAAGATTGGTTTGAATCATTGTGCTGCGGCCTTGCCGCATCACAATGATTCTTCCGTTCCTGGTCAGGGGGAGAATCGGGGACCCCGGAGGCAGTTCATCTTGTAGATGACCGTCAGGGCCTGAGCGCACACAAACCGTCCTGGAAGGCTACCTCTTCAACAGGAGCCGCAGTGCATGAGGCAGGCCACGGAGCTACCCAGAGAAGGCCCTAGCCTGGATGAAGAGCTGGACCGCCGCCTGGCTGCCGGCGGGCGCATGACCTTTGCCCAGCTCATGGAGCTGGCCCTGTACTGGCCCAGGGGCGGCTACTACGCCCGGCCCAGGGAGGCGGGCAGGGACTACTTTACGGCGCCGGAGGCCCATCCCGCCTTCGGGGCATTGTTGGCGTTGCAACTGGAGGAGATGTGGGTGCGCCTGGGACGGCCCTCCTCCTTCACGGTGGCCGAGCAGGGGGCCGGCGGCGGCGCACTCGCGCGCGACGTGACGGCCTATACCCGGCGCCTGGACGAGGCTTTCCAGGAGGCGCTGCGGTACGTGGCGGTGGACCTGGGCTGGACGCCGGCGTCGGAGCCGGGCGGCCTGGTCCGCTGGGTGAAGGCGTCGGGCCTCCCCTTCCGGGGCATCACCGGCTGCATCCTGTCCAACGAGCTCTTGGATGCCCTGCCAGTGCACCGGGTGGTGATGCGAGGTGGGCGCCTCCGTGAGCTGTGGGTGGCCCGGGAAGACGGCGACCTGCGGGAGGTGGAAGGCGAGCTATCCTCCTCCGCCGTGGCCGCGTTCCTTGAGGACGAGGGCGTGGCCCTGGGGGAAGGCCAGCGGGCCGAGGTGTGCCTGGCGCTGGAGCCCTGGGTGGAGGGAGTCACCCAGGCCCTGGAGCGAGGCTACGTCCTTACCGTGGACTACGGCCATCCGGCGAAGCAGCTCTACTCGCTAGAGAGGTCTCGGGGCACCCTGCGCTGCTACTACCGGAACACCCTATCCGCCAACCCCTACGTCCACGTGGGGCGGCAGGACATGACCGCCCACGTGGACTTCACCGCCGCGGCCCGCCTTGGGACGAGGCACGGGCTAGTCAGCGCCCCGCTGGCGAGCCAGGCCGCCTTCCTGCGCAACCTGGGCCTGGGGACGCTGCAACGGCGGCTGTCCTCTCTGGGCTTGCCCCAGAGGGAGCGGGACGCCAACTCCATGGCGCTCCTGGAGCTGGCCCGCCCTGGAGGCATGGGCGACTTCAAGGTGCTGGTGCAGGGCAAGGGCGCGCCCCTGGACCGCCTGGCGGGGCTGGGTGGCGGCTCGCCGCCCTGGAGGGAGCGCCTGGCTAGCCTGCCGCTGCCCCTGCTGGACTCGGCCCATCTGTCGCTCCTGGAGGGGCGCTACCCCCACGCGGGGCAGCCGTGGGAAGAGCTGTGGAGGTGAGCCAGGTTGCGCTCAGTACCCGGTTCCGCTTGCTATTGCGTGGTATTGAATCCCCCCGACTGATGGTCATTTACGAAATAACCTAACCCCCTTAATCCCCCATCCCGCACGGGAAGGGGGAGAAGATTGGTTTGAATCGGTGTGATGCGGCAGAGCCGCTTCACACCGATTCCTCAAGTCATAGTCCCCCTCTCCTGGGAGGAGTGGGGGACTTCTGGGGGTGAGGTCAGATCGACTTCAGCACAAGTATTGAGTTGATGAACCTTAGTGCCACGGGCCAGGG
>JACQUH010000266.1 GCA_016210375.1 Chloroflexota bacterium | reverse complement strand
GCTGCCGGTGGAGAGGAGGCTGCCCTCTTCGCCGCAGAGCTGTACCGCATGTACACGCGCTATGCCCAGCTCCGGGGATGGGAGGTGGAGCTGGTGGACGCCCATGAGACAGGCATCGGCGGTTTCAAGGAGATCATCTTTGAGGTGATGGGGAAGGGCGTCTACAGCCGCCTGAAGTACGAGAACGGCGCCCACCGGGTACAGCGGGTCCCCTCCACCGAGGCCGCGGGCCGCATCCACACCTCCACCGTCACCGTGGCCGTCATGCCCGAGGCGGAAGAGGTGGAGGTGAACGTGGAGGACAAAGACTTGCGCATTGATATTTTCCATGCCGGCGGACATGGTGGACAGAACGTACAGAAGGTAGCTACTGCTGTGCGCATCATCCACATACCCACGGGCATCGTGGCCACCTGCCAGGACGAGCGATCCCAGCTTCGCAACAAGCAGAAGGCCATGGCAGTCCTGCGCGCCCGCCTTCTGGACAAGGTCACCAGGGAGTACCAGGAGGTCGTCAGCGAGGAGCGGCGCAGCAAGGTGGGCACGGGCGAACGATCGGAGAAGGTGCGAACGTACAACTTCCCCCAGGACAGGGTCACCGACCACCGCGTCAACCTCACAGTCCATAACCTGCCGGCGGTCCTGGAGGGCCGCCTGGACCCCATCATAGACACCCTTTTCCAGGAGGAGCGCAACCGCAGGCTTGCGGAGGCCTCGGTCGCGTGACCTCCACCATCCTGAAGGCCGTGGCCGATGCCCGGTCCCGCCTTGCCCAGGCGGGGGTGCCCGAGGCCCCACTAGAGGCAGACCTCGTGGTGGCCGCCGCCCTCAAGACTGACCGGGCGCACCTGTACGCCTTGCTGAACGAAGCACTGCCGGCCATCGCGTCCCGAGCCCTAGAGGCCATGCTGCGGCGGCGGGTGCAGCGGGAGCCTCTGGCCTACATCGTGGGCCACAGAGAGTTCTACGGCCTGGAGTTCAAAGTCGGGCGGGGCGTCCTCATACCCCGCCCAGAGACCGAGACACTCATAGAAGAGGCCATCAGGATTGTGGGAGGGAGGCGCCCTCACCCCAACCCTCTCCCATCAAGGGAGAGGATCATAATCGCCGACGTTGGTACTGGTTGCGGCGCCAGCGCCGTCAGCCTGGCGGTGCACGTTCCCGGAGCGTACATCTACGCCACAGACGTCTCCAGGCGGGCCATCGCCACCGCCCAGGCCAACGCGACGGCCCACGGCATCCAGGACCGTATCACCTTCCTTCATGGCAACCTCCTGCGCCCCGTGCCTGCCAAGGCGTCTCTTATCACGGCCAACCTGCCTTACCTGCCCATCTCTCGTCTGCCGACCCTTCAGCCGGAGGTCAGCCTGTACGAGCCCCGAAAGGCCCTGGACGGCGGCCCTGACGGCCTCCGGCTAGTGCGCCGCCTGCTGAGGGAGTCGCCGGGCTGCCTGGAGCCGTCCGGGGCAATACTGGTGGAGCTGGACCCGGAGCAGATGGAGGCTGCCGAGTCCGTGGCCCTGGTGGTGTATCCCCACGCCACTCTCCGGCGAGTCAAGGATTTGGCTGGCCTGGAGAGAGTGCTCGTGGTGCAGGTATAGCATGTCCTTTCCCGCCGCCATAGCCGGCGTCGTACCGGGACAGAGCAGAGAGCGCTGGCTCATGCTGGGGCTGGTGTGGTCGCTGTACGCCTGCTTCGGCATAACCACGGGGACCATGCCGCCCCTGGTAGAGCCCATCATCAACGACCTAGGCCTTAGCTACAGCCAGATGGGCCTGGTGTTGGGGGCGTGGCAACTGGTGTACATAGGCACCGCGTACCCCATGGGGGTGCTGGTGGACCGGATAGGGGTGCGCCGCTCCCTGGGCATTGGCATCCTTCTGGTACTGCTTTCTCTGGTGCTGCGAGGCATGGCTACGGGTTTCGTCACCCTTTTCCTGGCTGTGGCCCTTTTTGGCGTGGGAGGCCCCATCATCTCCATCGGTGCTCCCAAAGTGGTGGCCCAGTGGTTCCGAGGCAACCAGCGGGGCCTGGCTACAGGCATTTACGCTACAGGGCCGGTGGGCGGCGCCGCCCTGGCCCTGGCTACCGCGGGCAGCGTGGTGGTGCCCCTCACGGGCACCTGGCGAGGCATCTCGCTGGTGTATGGCGGGGTGGTGCTCCTGGTAGCCATCGCGTGGTGGCTTTTCTCGCGGGACGCCCCGGTGGAGGCAGCGGAAAGGCTCCGCCAGGAGGGTAATGCCGAGCCAGCGCCGGTTGAAGACCCGAGCAGCGGGAGCAGAGGCAGCTTGCTCAGGATCCGCAACGTCCAACTGCTTCTGGTCATGGCAGCGGGGGCCTTTCTCCTGAACCACGGCCTGAACAACTGGACGCCGACCCTGCTCAAGGAGGGTGGCATGAGCCTGGCCCGGGCTGGCACTCTCACTGCCGCGGCCACGGCCACCGGCGCCATGGGTCTCTTGTTCATCCCCAGCCAGGCGAAACGAGGCCGACGGGTGCTGGCGCTGGCGGCCCTCTTGGTGGTAGCCTCGGCAACCAGTGTGGGCCTGGCCCTGGCCCAGGGCCCCGCGCTGCTGGCCAGCCTGCTGCTCTCGGCCATTGTGCGCAGCCCCCTCATGCCCATCCTCACCCTGGTGCTCATGGAGACCCCCGGCGTGGGGGCGGCCCGCATGGGCGTGGCCGGCGGCCTCTTCTTCTCCGCCGCGGAGATAGGCGGCTTTAGCGGCCCCTTCCTCCTGGGCTTCCTGCGCGACGCCACGGGGTCCCTCACGGCGGGTGTCATAGCCCTGGCCGCCGTGGCCGCGGCCCTTCTCCTAGCGCTCCCCTTCCTGAAAGAGCAGAGGTAGCGGCGGGCCCGCGCCCTGAAAGGCGCTCTCTGGGCCCGCGGGAGGGTCGGCAAGAACGGGGGGGGGGGCCGTTCCGCCGACGGCCCGAACAGGAGGCTATCTCGCTTGCACTTACCCGTGGAAGCAAGGTACTATGCTATCGCCAGCGATCCTCTGTTCCCTCATAACGACGTTCAAGGAGACTTCTGCTCTTGAGGGACCGCAGTGGACAAGGGTCGCAGGGCTCTCTTCTCCCACGCCGGGGTGGCGAAATGGCAGACGCGGCGGACTTAAAATCCGCTTCCCGCAAGGGAGTGTGGGTTCAACTCCCTCCCCCGGCATACCAAGCCAAATCTGGAATCAGCCAAAAGTTAGGCCCTGCTTTTTGGGCGGGGCCTTCGCCTTGCCCGTTTGCCGACACTCTTTACGGGCCAGTGTTGGTCAAGGCGTCGGCAAAGGCGGCGGTGGCATGTTCCTGCAAGCCTGGCACGACATGGTTGTACACGCCCAGGGTAACGGAGACCACCGAGTGACCGGGCCTTTCCTGTACGACTTTGGAGAGGATGCCCTGGCATAGCAGGACCGTGGCATGGGCATGGCGCAAATCCTGAAGCCTGACGCCATCGGCCCCGGCCTCACGGACTATCCGCTGGAACGCCCTCCTAAGGGTCGCGGGGTTCAACGGCTGCCCTTCAACCCCAGCGAACAGGTATGAATCCCCCCTGAATACCCCGCCAATCCCTATCTGCTGGATGATCAGGAAGCGAACACAGCCAGTCCAAGAAGAGCTGGGCGGATGGTCTTTGATGGCGTTGTAAGCTCAGCGGAACGCTCGTGCCTCGCCCTCACAGCGGCCAAAAGGGACAAAAACAGAACGGTGGGATGCCTACGGAAAAGGGTATGGGGCCTAGCGCTGGGTCCGAGAGATGTGGAGGAGCTTCTGCTTGAGATCGGTGGGAAGGGCGTGGGGTGGAAGGGAGTGGAGCATGGAGATGGTATCGCTGAGGGTGGAGACAAAGCCTCTACAGCGACCACACCGCTCCAGATGGCCGCGAATGTGCTCTTTGACCTCCTCAGGCAGGTCAGACTCCAGGTACTCGGAGGCACGCTCCAAGAGCTCCTGGCAGTCCCTTTGCCGGGGGGAAGGATACGGGTTCTGGGAGGAGCCGGAGGTCATGGTTCTTGGCTAACCTCTTGCGCCATTGTACGAGCCTCGCTGTTTCTTGGCAACGTGTGTTGCGCGCAGGGGCTAGTTCTCTCCACGAGGCCGCTACCGTCCCGTGATAAAGTAAGCGCGCCCCCGCATTCCAGGGCGGGTATCCCCAACGAAAAGCGTACGGAACCCCTGGACGCCCCGCCAGGAACCCTGCTCCAGCCGCTCGCTCCAATCAGTTAGATGCGTCCCTGGTCCCGGCGATGCAGCCGGCCCGCCATTGACACCCGACATCGCGCAAGCTACTGTAATCCCGCCGTCGCCAGGAACAGGCCGCTGCCCTGGACTATTGCCCCGCCAGACCCTGGGGTCAGGCTGGCCTGGTGGCTACAGACAATCTTCCCAGGTACGCTCGCCCCATGAACAGAGAGAGACCTGCTACCTTTGAGGAGGTGGTGGAGAAGTACGGCGACTTCGTCTATAACGTCGCCCTGCGCATGACGAGCGATCCAGTGGAGGCGGAGGACGTGACCCAGGAAGCCTTTATGGACGCCTTTCGGGCCTGGGACCGGTTCCGGGGCGATGCTCAGGTCTCCACCTGGCTGTACCGGATAACCGTCAACCGCAGCCTCATGCGAGGGCGGAAGGAGAGAAGAGAGCGCCAGTACGTCCAGGGCAGCGTGGAGGACCGGGAGATCGTGGACTGGACCCAGGGGCCGGAACAGGCAGCCATCGGCGCAGAGCTGCGGAGCAAGCTGGAGGAGGCCATGGCCCTGCTGCCGGAGGAGCTGCGGGCCGCGGTGGTGCTGAGGGATGTGCAAGGGCTTTCCAACGAGGAGGCGGCAGAGGCCCTGGAGATTACAGTACCGGCTCTTAAGGCTCGGCTGCACCGGGGGCGAGTGCTTTTGCGCAAGCTCTTGCAGGACTACACCCAGGCATCTTTCAGGCAGGCCGAATAATGCGTAGGGGCGACCCGGCGGGTCGCCCCTACTACCGCCTAGAGCTCAAAGGCGTCCAGTTGCTCCTGAAGGGCCCTGGTCTTTACACGCCCCTGAAGGTCCTTGAGGCGCTGGTCCAGGGTAGGCCGGCTCTCGTTCTGGTACACGATACCAATAGGTATCTTGCCGGAGTGGATGAGCCGGTGCGCTGCGTCCCGGTCCTTGGGATCGTGGCCCGCGGGCACATCAAAGATAATGGACTCAACGCCCTTCTTCGCGTTGCCTTTGAGCTGCTCGTAGGTGTCGTTGTAGGTGGTGCAGGGCGACTGCACGTGGACAATAGCGAACCCCTTGTGCTCCATACCCGCATGGATGAGCTTGGCCAAGTCCTTGGGTTTGCTGGAGTAACCCGAGGCGATAAAGGTCACCCCTGCGGTGAGATAGTAGTCCAGGGGGTTCAGGTCGGACTCCAGCTTGCCATATGGCGTGGAGCTGGTGATGACGCCCAGGTCTGTGGTGGGCGAGCTCTGTCCCTTGGTCAGGCCGTAGACGCCGTTGTCCATGACCACGCAGCAGACATCCAGGTTGCGCGAGGCCTGGGGAACGATGTGCTCCATGCCGATGCTGAGGAAGTCACCGTCGCCGGCCACAACGACGACGTTGAGGTCTGGCTGCGCCATCTTGGCCCCAAAGGCGATGGGGAGCGTACGTCCGTGAATGCCATGGAAGCCAAAGGGCTGCTCGCCCTCCAGCAGGTGCACTAGGTTTCCGGAGCAGCCGATGCCAGCGATGACGACGTTGCTGGCCATCGGCACCTCATGGAAGGCCGTGTAGTCCTGCAGGGCGAACTCCAGGGCTCGCCGCACACCGAAGTCGCCGCAGCCGGGGCACCACTTGAAATCGTATTCCGGGTTCTTCGCGCTCATACTGTAACCGCCTTTCTTCGGGATGCTCCCACCATCTCCTTGACTCGGTCCACCAGGTCCCTGGGCCGGAAGGGTAGGCCCACATATTGGGTGATGGCCTGAGCGCGCACGCCCTGGGAGCGCAGATAGCTAGCGAACTGGCCCAGGTAGTTCAACTCTGGCACCAGGACCAGGTCCTTCTGCCTCAGCTCCTCCAGCAGCTTGGGAGGCAGAGGGTGCAGACGCATGGTGTAATACCACGCCACGTCCACGTGTTCGGCCCGCAGCCGGTCGTACGCCTCGCGTCCAGGGCCTTTGGAGCCTCCCCAGGGCATCAGTGCAATGGGAGAGCTCGTGTTGTCCCGCTCGTAAACGTTCTCCTCCAGCAGCTTCAGCTTGCTGAACCGGCGCTGGGTCATCTGGATGTGCCGCTGGGGCAGGTGCGTGGTGTCCCCAATGGCATCGTGCTCGCTGCCGTTGGCCACATAGGCGCCAGGGCTGCCGGGGAGCGGCATGGGGGAAAGCTCGTAGCCGTCGTACCGGAAGTAGCCATCGCTCCCGTTGTTCCCGTGGTACACCTTGCGGGCTTCCACCACCACCTTGGACAGGTCGGGCTTGGGGATGTTCTGGGAGCGCTCCGCCATGGAGTGCTCGCTCAGGAGCACCACGGGTCCCTGGTAGCGCTCGGCCCAGTTCAGGGCCAGGATGCTGGCGTAGAAGCACTCCTCCACGCTGCCCGGCGCGATCAGGGGCATCATGACGTCGCCGTGGGCGGGCGTGAGGGCGGCGAAGAAGTCCGACTGCTCAGACTTGGTGGGGAGGCCGGTGGCAGGGCCGCCGCGCTGCACGTTCACAATAACGCAGGGGATCTCCGCCATCCAGGCCAGGCCTATGCCCTCACTCATGAGGGAGAAGCCCGGGCCGGAGGTGGCCGTCATGGACTTTTTCCCAGCGTAGCCCGCCCCAATGATGGCAGCGATGGACTCAATCTCGGAGCTGGACTGGTAGGCGAACTTGCCCGGGCCCACCAGGTTTCGCTCCATGTACACCAGGATGGGCGTGGCAGGGGATATGGGATAGCCGATGTAGGCGTCCAGGCCAGCGGCGATGGCGCCCAAGGCCACCGCCTCGTTGCCCTTGATCATCACCTGCTTGTAGCTGGGCCGGGTGGGTGGCTCCATCTCGCCAATCTGGAAGCCCGTGCCAGCGGCCCGCTGGCTACCCGCCGCAATCGCCTTCATGTTGGCGTCCACAATAGCCTGGCCGCGGGCCTGGTAGCGGTTGACGATGAAGTCCTGAAGATACTTGATGGACATGCCCACCAGGTTCGCCAGAGCGCCCATCATGACCATATTGGCGGTGCGGATGTCGCCAGCCTCTTTGGCCATGTCGTCAAAAGGCATGCCGAACATGTGGCCGGTGCCTTTTGGAGTGAAAGAGGAGTCATAGATAACGACTCCGTTCTCCCCCAGGTCCTCTTTGTGGCCCTCGTAGGCCTCTTCGTTCAGGGCCACCAGCACATCCACGGCGTCCCCCGGGCTGAGCACAGGGATAGTTGAGATGCGGGCCTGGGTCCACGTGGGGCCACCCAGGATCTGGGAGGGGAAGGTAGAAAAAGTGAGGCCGTGGTACCCAACGTCTGCGGCAATACGGGCCAGAGCTTCCGCCGCGGTTACAACGCCTTGACCTCCCTCTCCTGCGAACCTGACTACGAAGTCCTGCCTTTTCGCCATGATTCCTCCGATTGCGTCAAGCCTTACAGCGGGCAGCGCTCGCCCGCATGGGCACTAGAGTTGCTTGTGGGTAGAAAAAGGAGAGGATGGAGAGGAGGGAAAGGCCCCTCTCTTAGAAGGGCGGCGCCGAGTTGTTCCTGAGACATGGCACCAACACAGTTGTGGTCGGCCCAGGGAAAGGCAGCCCAAGACTCCCCCTTGGCCAGAGCACTGAAGGCAACCTGCAATGCCCGCTGGAAGGACAGGCCAATCATGATGGTAGCATTTCGTCTTGCTAGCTGTCAACATCACTAGATTGGCTCCACGGCACGCGGTGGGGGAGGGGGAGGTATCCGTGTCCCCCGACTGACGGCGACTGGCTAGATAGCCTGCCAGCAGGGTCCCGACCTCTCCCCATGTGGGGACAATAAGACGAATCGGAGTGATGCGGCTCGGCCGCCTCACTCCGATTCCTCAAATCATAGTCCCCCTCTCCGCAACGGAGAGGGGGACTACAGGGGGAGAGGTCATACCTCAATACACAAGTGTTTGGGTGATGGCCATCAAGGGGTGGTGCCAAAGGGAGTTTTGAGATAGTTTCTTAGTCAATGACCACACGGTTGCAGCCTTTAGAGGTACGCACGCGCCCATGGACATGAGGGGACGCCGTCGCCCTACTCTATGGCGAAGACTGCCTGGACAGAGATAGCCACTTCCGTTTCGCCGGCGCTGATGGGCGTTGTGGGTGCGCCGGCCTCCGCCATGGCCACGCCGGCCTTGGCGTAGTCCCGGAGAATGGGCACATTGGCGCCAGTCTCGGAGATGTAGACCAGCTTCCCCAGCTTGCTGCCCGTCAGGAGCGCGAACTGCTGGGCCTTGGCCAGGGCGTCCTTCACCGCCGCCTCCCGGGCCTGGTCGGCATACTTCTCGGGGTGCTCCACAGTGAAGCTGACGCCATTGACCCGTATCAGGTCTCCCCCCGCCTTGGCCACGGCATCAATCAGGGTGCCCACGGTTTCCAGGTCGCGGACCTTCACGGAGATGGAGTTGGTGACCCGGTAGCCGGTGATCTCCTGCCGTTTGTTGAAGTCGTTCCAGACGTACTCGGGCTGGATGTTGAAGTACTCCGTGCGGATGTCCTTATCGGCGATGCCAGCCGCTTTCAGGACAGCCATAACCGAGCTCATGGCCTGAGCGGCCTCTGCTTTGGCCTGCTCCACGGACTTGTTCTTGGCCTCTACTCCCAGGCTCAGGATAGCCAGATCTGGCGTTACCACCACGCGGCCCGAGCCGCCAACCCAGATGCCCGCCTGCTGGGAGCCGTAGCTCACTTGGGGCGCAGTATAGTAGCTGTATCCTGCGGCCTCTACAACGCTGGCGCCAGAATTCGTGGGCGGCGTACTGCCATTCCCTCCGGTGCCGCCGGTCCCTGTGGTGGGCGTGGCGAACGGGGGTGTGGGCGTGACCTTGGCCTGGGTACAGGCAACACCCAGGGCCAGCACCCCTGCCAACACTGCCGCTGAAATGAGCTTCCCCGTGGCGTTCATGAATACCTCCGTGCATGCATCTGTTTTGGATAGCTTGAGCCAGCACACCGCTGTCTACCAATCAAGACGAAGGCCCCCGCAAAAAAGTTCCGATGGCCCCGATCCGCCCAGCCTTGAGGGTATGCTCCTAACATGAAGGAGGTGTGACAAGGGCGGCAAGGGCTGTGAAAGGCCCAGGGAGGCCCTCTCTTGGTTACTATCTCAATACGCTTCTGTACTGCCCTCTGAAGGTCGTTGACCAAGTAACTTGCCAACACGCTTGTGTACTACTTCCTCACGGTCATGAACGAAATAGCCTAACCCCTCTGGCTCCCTCCTTCGTCCCGATTCCATCGGGACTCAGGGACAGGCTCTTCCCGCACGGGAAGGGGGAGAGGTTTTGTTTGAATCGGTGTGATGCGGCGGAGCCGCATCACACCGATTCTTTGGTTGTGACCCCCTCTCCTAGGCGGAGAGGGGGTCACAAGGGGAGAGGTCGGGACCCTGATGGGTCTTTATACAGTCAATGACCTTCAGGCTGGGGTGACGAGAGGTTGTTTTGAGATAGTTTTTTGGCGGCAAGGGATGAGAGGTGCACACCCCCATCCGTCCTGCGCCTGAAGCCGCTAGCCTCGGGGCGTGCCACGGCGACGTGCGATGGCTTGGGCTAAGGTTGCCGCCGCGAGCAGCGTTACTGCCACCGCCAGACCAGCCTCAACCCAGCGAAGCGGCCCTCTGGCGGCGGCAGGCGTCTCAGGCAAGGAAGGCGCTGCTTCCCTAGTGAGGCTAGTCCCCGGGGGCCCTGCTGCTGGAGTGCCCACCGCCAGAGAGGAGGCCGTCGCGTCGTCGTTCACTGCGGTCAGGTCAGCGACAAAGCCAGCAGGTCCGGACACTGCCTCAGCGGAATCCGTGGCTCCCAGAGCGTCAGGTGCATTATCGTCACCCTTGGCCTTCTCTGGCGCGTCCTGCACGACCGCCGCCGCAGGGGACGGCGAAGCCGCCGGGGCGAGGGTTGAGGCCCCTGTGCCGGTGGAGCGTATGACCAGGTCGCCAGTGATGACGGCCACCAGGAGCACGGCAGCCACGGCGGTGGCGTACCGCAGGGGCAGCATGGCCCCCAGCCACCAGGGCCTCCTGGCCGGGGCCTGGGAGAGGGTGAACGACCTGGGCACCGGCGCTTGAGGGACACGGCGCAGCAAGGCCACCACCTCCCGAAGCCCTGCCAGCTCCCTCTGGCACAAGAGGCACTCCGAAAGATGGGCGCCCAGGGCCTGTTGCCTGCCGGAGGCAAGGCGGCCATCCACGTAGGCAGAGAGGTCTTCCTGCCAACGGGCGTGGGAGATGCCTTTTGTCAGCTTCATTGTCTTCCTTCTAGGTATCAAGACGGAGCTGGCCAGGCAAAAGTTCCGGGTAGTTTCGCAGGTAGTCCCTCATGCGCGCCCGCCCCCGGCTCAGGCGGGATTTCACGGTACCCACGGAGGTTCCCATGACCCCCGCGGCATCCTCGTAGCTGAATCCCTGGATGTCTACTAGGGCCAAGGCCAGGCGTTGGTCCTGGGGCAGCGCGTCCAGGCCCTGCTGGATCTGAGCGATCAGCTCCGCTCTCAGGGCATGCTCCTCCGGCGACTCGGCGTGCGATCTGGGCGTCGCCTCTGGGTCAGGCTCCAGGGCTTCCAGGGACAGGGTGGGCCGGGCCCTGGCGGCGCGTAGCATGTCCTTGCAGGCATTGGCGGCAATGCGCAGGAGCCACGACCGAAAGTTGCCGCCACGGAACCCGCCGATGGCCCGAAACGCGGAGATGAAAGTCTCCTGGGCGGCATCGGCGGCGCCGCTTTCGCTGCCCAGCATGCGCAGGGCCAGGTTGTACACGTGGCCCTGGTAAAGCTCCACCAACTGGTTGAAGGCGTCCACGTCGCCCTTCTGGCTGCGCTGGACCAGGCCAACTTCTAAGTCCATGGAGGGTTAGCTCGTGTGCTGACAGAGGGGTCGGGTAAACGTTGCTTTAGATAGCCCCTGTTCCTTTGCGGACGAAAGAGTGATGGTGGGCACACATGCTCACACCCTGGCAAGCAAAGGGAACTGTACGAAAAGACCTTGCCCACACAGCAAGGGTATAGGATGATAGAAGGGTTAGCAAATTCCAACCGATGATGCTCTCAGCCATGCTCAAGTCTCTGAAAGAGATCCTCCAGACAGCCCTGCTCTCCCTCCTGGTCTTCGCTGCCCTCCAGGTAACGATCCAGAACTTCCGGGTGGAAGGCTCCAGCATGGAGCAAACCCTCCAGTCGGGGCAGTGGCTGCTGGTCAACAAGCTGGTCTACTACCACTTAGACGCGGGAAGGCTGGCCCATCTGCTGCCCTTCCTGGATCTCCAGCCCGGGGAGGACAAGTACCTGTTCCATCCACCCCGACGGGGCGAGGTGATCGTGTTCCGCTACCCCTTGGACCCAACGCGGGACTTTGTGAAGCGGGTCATCGCAGTGCCTGGGGACACGGTGGAGATCCGTGACGGCGACGTCTTTGTCAATGGCCGGCTCCTGCAGGAACCGTACATGGGCAGCATGAATCCCAGGCCCCTCGCCCGGCGGATGCTTGGGCCAGAGGAGTACTTTGTGATGGGGGACAATCGCTCCCACAGCAACGACTCAAAGGACTGGGGGCCAGTGACGATGGACCACATCATTGGCCGCGCGTGGGTGGCCTACTGGCCCTTCGCCGACTGGAAGCTCTTCTGACCTCTGGCCAGGGGGTGCCCCTGGTCAGAGCAGAGAGAGGAAGGACGGTGCGCGCCGCCCCCTGGTGTGCCACCGCTCGGGCTCCTCTGTGCGCCCCTGGCCTTCACCTGGTGCCTGTGCGAGAATAGCGGGGTGCGGAACGTTTCCTGGGCCGGTAGCTCAGCCCGGTAGAGCAGCGGACTTTTAATCCGCGTGTCCAGGGTTCAAATCCCTGCCGGCCCACCAATGACGTTCGAACTCCAGGGTCTATCCCCCTTTCAGCGCCGGCTTCAGCCGCCTGAGGTCGTGTGACCTGTTGTTGCAGGGGGTGAGGATTTATTATTGTCAGCATGGGAACGGTGCAACACTGGCTGTTGGCCCTTGTTGTCGGCCTTCTCTTTTGTGGCGGCTTGCACTGTACCTGAGCCGACACCTACCGCGCCCTGGCCCCCACTGCGGCTCCCGCAGCCACGTCAACGTCTGCTCCTGCGTCCATACTGGTTCCTCCGACAACTGCCTAGCCGACACCACTAACTATGGCCACTCCCACTCCAACGCCAAGACCAAGTCCCACTGCGTGTCCTACACCCACGCGGTCACCGACGGCCAGTCCCATCCCCAAGCCGACACCGACTGCTACACCAACGCATTCCCCAGCCCCAACGCCGATGTCCGTACCCACTGCCACACCCGCCCGCGTGCCCGCCTAACGCGCCGCTTAACCGGCGCGAGCGTAGCGAGCGTCCGAGTTGAAGCAGTGGTTAGCTGCCAAGCTGTCGGAGCCTCGGCAACGCCCGACTGCTACTTACTCTTGGATTGACGCACCAGCTCCGCCATCACCTCGGCAGAGCGCTGAGCGTCCCGCATGAGGCCCTCGACCACTCCAGCCCGATCGTGAGGGGGACGATTCTGGCTCACCTTCCACTTCCCGATCAGGCGCGTGATGGGGATTTCAAGCCCGATGATGGCACCGATCTGCTTGTCGATGTAGTCGGCCGGGGCGTCCGTGACTTTCCACGGCTCGCGACGTCGCGCCTCATGCCGATCCGTAAGCTTCTCGACGAACCCCCTGAGCCACGTCCGATCGTCGATGAACCGCGGCGTACCATGCGCGTGCACGACCGCATAGTTCCAGGTCGGCACGACCTTGCCCGTCTCGCGCTTGGTGCGATACCAGGATGGCGAAATAAAAGTGTCCGGGCCTTGAAAGATCACCAGTGCCTCGGCACCCGGTGAGGTCTCACGCCAGACCGGATTGGCGCGAGCAACGTGGCCGCGCAGCGTTCCGAACGGGCTAGGATCTGGATCGACTTCGAACGGGATGTGGTTCGCGTCGAGGCCGCGCGCGGTCAGCGTGGCGAGAGTTCCAAACGGATAGGCACGGATCAGCCCGTGAAGGACCTCAACCCGCGTTTCCTCGAAATGCTTCGGTAGATACATTCGCGCACTACAGTGTCTTGGGTGGAACGGCTCCGTATGTCCGTGGCAGCTAACAGTATCTTTTATCCGGATTATGGTATGAAGGGAGTCTACTACTGGCAGCGCCGCTTGTCGACGCAGGGGCAAGCCCCCAGAGGACGCTCGGGTTCCGTGGAATTGCCCGACGCGCTGGAGCGGAAGTACCCCAACACCAGAGCTGAATGGCACTGGTTCTGGCTGTTCCCGGCCAGGAACCTGTCGGTGGACCCGCGAACACGCAGTGTTCGCCGCCATCACGTGCTTCCGGATGTTCTCCAACGCCAGGTCAGGGAGGCGGCT
>JACQUH010000253.1 GCA_016210375.1 Chloroflexota bacterium | reverse complement strand
TGCCTCGCGGGTACACGTCGGCAGAGTTCGCGACGCTGCTGCTGGACCAGCAGGACCTGGTGGTGACGCCCGGCAACGGCTACGGCCCCCAGGGCGAGGGGTACATCCGCTTCTCGCTGACCATCAACGACGCCGACCTGGACCGCGGCGTGGTCCGCCTGGCGCGGCTGACGATACCGGCGAAGGGATGATGACCTAACCCCCCCAGTCCCCCTTCCCGTCGCGGGAAGGGGGAAGAAGAAAGCCGAGATAGCGCTGTGACGCGTTGACAGCCCCAAGCCGCTCTCCTATAGTTGTCTCGCCTGGCCGGGGGACATTGCCTTTGGCAGGCAACCGCAATCAACAGGGAGGCAACCATGGCAGACGTTTTCGGCCAAGGCGATTTCAGATACCGGCTCGTAGAGGGGTGGCCCAGGGTCCCAGGCCACATGATCCTGCATGAGTGCCCGGGCGTCGCTGTGGACTCCCAGGACCGCGTTTACCTTCTGACCCGCGGCGACTACCCCATCATCGTGTTTGACCGCGCTGGCAACTACCTGCGCTCCTTCGGCCAGGGCCATTTCAGCAAGACCCGGACCCACGGACTCTACATTGCCCACGACAACACCCTCATGGTGGCCGACGACGGCATCCACACCATCCAGATGTTCACCCCGGACGGCCAGAAGCTAGGCCAGATTGGGGAAACGAACAAGCCGGCGCCGGCATGGAGCGGCGAGCCTTTCAACAGGCCGACATCGGCGGCCATTCGCCCCAGCAACGGCGACATCTACATCTCCGATGGGTACGGCAACTCCCGCGTCCATGTCTACAGCAAGGACCACGCGTACAAGTTCTCCTGGGGCAGCCCGGGTATTGACGCAGGCCAGTTCATGCGCTGCCACAACATTGCCTTTGACCAGGACGAGCGCGTATACGTGGTGGACCGCGAAGCCCACCGCGTGCAAATCTTTGACCCCCAGGGCAACTTCATCACCATGTGGAACAACATCTACCGGCCCGACTGCATGGTATGCTGGAATCAGCACATCTACCTGGGAGAGCTCAACGCGGTCGGCGGGTTGGAAGCGGCGCCGAACCAGGGCCACCGCGTCTGCATCTTTGACCTGAACGGCAAGATGGTCAGCCGGTTTGGAGCGCCCTTTGAGGGCAGCGGCCCCGGGGAGTTCTACGCGCCCCACGGCATTGCCGTGGACTCCCAGGGCAGCATCTACGTCGCCGAGGTCTCCTTCACGATGTTCGGGAGCCGTCTGAAGCCGCCCGTGGACCTGCGCTCCATCTCCAAGTACGAGCGGGTATAGCTGGCGGCCAGTGCGCTACGGAGCGGTTTGTGACTTGGCTGTAGGCTGCAGCCTGGAAGCTGCAACTTGCGTTGCCGTGCTGTTCACAGGCCGGGGCTTTGCCCCCAACCTGTTCCCTGTGTTATTGTCATTCTGAGCGAGTGAGCCCTGATGCCATCGGGGCGAACATCGCGAAGAATCTAAGGCGACTGCTTATCTTCCCTGCCGTTTTGGATTCTTCACGACGTCCCGACTACCATCGGGACTCGTTCAGAATGACAGACAGACCAAGAGGTATTCCGCTATCCCCAAAGGCAAACCTGTTTCCACAGCCCCCGCTCCCGAGCGCGCCTACCTGGTGGGCGTGGCCTTCAAGGGCCGGCGCGACCTGTGGCCCCTGGAGGACTCGGTAGAGGAGCTGGCCCAGCTTGCGGGAACCGCCGGCGCAAGGGTCGTGGGTCGTTTGGTGCAGCGCCTGGACCGTCCTACCAACACGTACCTGGGGACTGGCAAGCTGGAGGAGCTGAAGGCCCTGAGGGATGGGTACGACACCGTCATTCTGGACGACGAGCTGACGCCGACCCAGCAGCAGAACATGGAAGCGGCCCTGGGCGAGGGCGTGAAGGTCATAGACCGCACGGCGCTGATCCTGGACATCTTTGCCGGGCGCGCCCAGACACGGGAGGGGCGCCTTCAGGTGGAGTTGGCCCAGCACCAGTACCTGCTGCCCCGCCTGGCAGGCCAGTGGTCGCACCTGGAGCGATTGGGCGGCGGCATCGGCACGCGGGGCCCAGGCGAGTCGCAGCTTGAGACGGACCGCCGCCTTGTCAACCGGCGAATTGTAAAGCTGCGCAAGGACCTGGATGACGTGCGCGCCCACCGCTCGCGATACCGCGCCCGCCGCCATGAGCGGGAAGCGCCGGTGGTGGCCCTGGTGGGCTACACCAATGCCGGCAAGAGCACCCTGTTCAACGCCCTGACCTCGGCGGGCGTCCTGGAGTCGTCCCAGCTCTTCGCCACCCTGGACCCCGTGACCCGGCGAATCCGCTTGCCCAGCTCTCAGCAAGCCCTCCTCACCGACACCGTCGGCTTCATCCACAAGCTGCCGCCCATGGTGGTGGCGGCCTTCCGCGCGACCCTGGAGGAGCTAGACGAGGCAACGCTCCTGCTGCACGTGGTTGACATAAGTCATCCCAACGCGCCGGAGCAGATCAAGGTGGTGGGGAGCACGCTGGCCGACCTGGGGCTGCAAAGCAAATCCGCGCTGCTGGTGCTCAACAAGGTAGACGTGCTTCTGAATGGCGACCCCAGGGGACTGGAGGGCCTGGAGGAGGCGGTGGCGAAGATCGGGGAAGCGTTGGCTGGACAGGAGGCCGTCCGGGTC
>JACQUH010000026.1 GCA_016210375.1 Chloroflexota bacterium | reverse complement strand
GTGGCAGCCGGATGGCCAGGTCCTCCATGGCGTCGCTGTTCCGGGAATAGCCCAGCGCCCGCATCATCCCCTGATAGATAACTTCTTCGGCCGGTTCCCGGGACAACCTAGCCTGAAGACCGTCCGCTCTCAGGCGAAAACGCTGCTCGCCCGCATCATCGAGCAGGCGGCCCAGACGGTCACCTCCCAACCTGTCCGCCACATGGTGGCATGGCTCGCTGGGCGCGCCCGCGCTGTCCGCCCGGCGCTGCAGCTCTGCCACCGATCGCCGAAGCAGGGGGCCAAGACGCACCGTGGGAGCGACCTTACTGTTTTGCAACAGCGCCAGGCCCGTTCCGTCCCAGGCTACCTGCAACACCACGTTATTATACGCGGGGTTCCGGTGGTGGCCGTGGCTCCTCCAATCGCCGGCCCTGAAATGGATTTCCACATCGCCGCTGAGCAGCCGGCCGCCGGCGGTCATGATAATAGCGCCCCGAAAATCAGGGCCGTCACCGGTGTTGCGCCAGCCGGGGTAGACCGCCTGCACCACCTCCCCACAGTCGGCGGTCAGCCACTCCCGGGACAGGATTCCGCTCTGCCACACCCGGGCGATCAGGTGTTCCTTCGATCCCTCGGCCACCACCAGAGCCATCTCCTTACACGATTCCGTGTAACGGCAGTTACAAAAAAAAGGGGGGATCACCGTCTCGACCCTGGACGGCCTTTCCCCTCGCGTCCCGCGCGGTACTGGAAATCGGCCCGCTCGGCCACCACCGAAAGCAGCGTGGCCGAGGGCCCCCGCGGCTGGTACATACCGGTCTCCCACTCGCTGATGGTCTGCTGGCGCACCCCCAGCTCCTGAGCCATCTGCTGCTGGGTCAGCCCCAGGTGACGCCGCAAGGACCGAACGCCGTCAGCGTCCCAGCGGATCTGCTTCCTCATCAGTTTCATAAGAACATGGTACACGCTGCCGTGTAACGTGTCAATACCACGTCTACGATCAATCGGAACATATATCATCTTCTGAGACGGATCTAATAAATCAACGGGCCAGCAGCCCTCCGTTTCACCACCGCAAGCCTGCCCCCGAGTGATCTGTCCGGGCGCAAGGCAATCCAGTCCCTCTGAATAGTTTGGACCGAGCGGGGATCAACCGTCCCGTTTTGCCCCGGTCCGCCGCCGCAAGATCTCTGGACTGTGATATCGACAGTCCGTCCGCTATTTTCATATGTAGTCCCTCTGCGCGATCTTCATGTGTCCACGGACTTGACAGTCCGCAGGAAATACGCTATCATCAGCATAACGGACTGGACTCCATGTTCCAGTCCGGGATGAACAGCATGGCCATGATAGAGACTGACCTCGGAAAACGTCTCGCCCCGCCCTACGGCCCTACCAGGGGCATGCTTCAGGCACTGGAGCTGTTGCGCCGGACTACCCCCGGCCGGGTCGATATCGACTTCCTGCGGGCCAACGGGGTGGCGCCGGGCAATGAGTACAAGGTAGTAGGGGCGTTGAGATTCCTGGGGCTGATCGACGACGCAGGCGGTCCTACCGAAAGGAGCCGCCTGCTCAAGACCCGGGGCGTCACGCATACCGAGGCGCTCCAGGAGATCGTCCGCGCCGCCTATGCGGGTGTGTTCCAGCATCTGCAGGGTCAGGGGCTGACCCGCGACGGCATCTACAACTACTTCGTCACCCGGGGCGGGCTGGGGACTGAGATGTCCAACAAAGCAACCCGCTTCCTGGTCAAGCTGTGCCGGATAGCCGAGATCAAGCTGGCCGGGAACGAGGAACGGCCTCGCGTCCCCAGAAAGGGACCCCGGGTCCCGCCGAAAACTGTGCGGCGCAGCGCCCTGTCGACGGCCGCCATGGACAACAATATCAAGATGGACTCCTCTCTTCCCCTGGTGATCGCCCTGACCCCCGAAATCGCAGGTATGGACCTGGACCAGCTCACCGACCTGCTGCGCAAGGTCAGGACCGCCTGGGACCGGGCCGGGACGCCTCAAGGTTAAGGCCCAAACCAGACCCCACGAGTGTTTTGAAACACCACCGGCTTCAGCCGGTGGCATTATGGGCCACACCTCAGTGTGGGGTGTTCCCGCACGATCTCAACCTCATTCGTTGCCTTCCCTCTCCCCGATGTGCTACAATCACTCTCCGAAGGGCAGAGATGTCTGATCTAAAGTACTGGGTAGCCTTCAACCAGATTCCTGGCATTGGGCGGGCCAGGTTCTCACTGCTGGAGAAATGTTTCCCCAGCATGGAACAGGCCTGGTCGGCCAGTCCTTCCCAGCTCAAGGCGGCGGGACTTGATGCCAGGACCATCGATTCCATTCTTGAGTTGCGCCCACGCATCGTGCCTGACGCTGAAGTGGAGCGGCTGGAGCGCTGCCGAGTCCAGGCGCTCACCTGGAACGATCCGGCGTTCCCCCGCCGGCTGAAGGAGATCTACGATGTCCCGCCCGTGCTTTATGTCAAGGGCGACATCACGCCGGACGACGAGTGGGCCATCGCGGTGGTGGGCACCCGGCATGCCACCATGTACGGCAGAGAAGCTACCCAGCAGATTGTTTCGCAGCTGGTGCGCAACCACATCACCGTAGTCAGCGGACTGGCGCGGGGGATCGACTCCATCGCGCACCGGGCGGCTTTGGATGCCGGAGGCCGGACTATCGCCGTGTTCGGCTGCGGACTGGACGTCATCTATCCTGCGGAGAACGCCAGGCTGGCTCAGGAGATCGCAGAGCACGGGGCGCTGGTCAGCGACTACCCCCTGGGCGCCCGGCCCAAAGCCCAGAACTTTCCCCTGCGCAACCGGATCATGTCCGGGATGAGCCTGGGGGTGCTGGTCACCGAATCCGGGGCGAGCGGTGGCGCTCTGATCACTGCCAGGTTCGCCCTGGAACAGAACCGTGAGGTATTCGCTATCCCGGGAAGCATTTTCTCAGTCCAGAGCCGGGGGACCAACCGCCTGGTTCAGGAAGGGGCCAAGCTGGTGAACGATGTCAGCGACATCCTGGAGGAGTTGAACCTGACCATGATCCCGCAACAGCTGGAGCTGGCACCGCCGCCGGCGCCGGTGGACCAGATCGAGGCGTTGCTGCTGCAACAGCTATCCCGGCAGCCAACCCACATCGACCAGGTCTGCCGCCAGTCCCGGTTGCCCATCGCCACCGTCTCCGGCACACTGGCGCTCATGGAGCTCAAGGGCATGGTCCGCCAGCTGGGGGGAATGAATTACGTCCTGGCCCAAGAGATGAGAACAAGGAGCTAGCATCAATGGCCACAGAACTGGTAATCGTAGAATCACCGGCCAAGGCACAGACCCTGGGCCGGTTCCTGGGGAAAGACTACACGGTGAAGGCGTCGTTGGGACACGTTCGGGACCTGCCCAGAGACAAGCTCGCCGTTGAGGTGGAGAGCGACTTCTTGCCCACCTACGTTATCCCCATACCCAAAAGGAAGCTGCTTCGGGAGATCAAAGCGCTGGCCCAGAAGGCCAGGACGGTCTACCTGGCCACCGACCCCGACCGGGAAGGGGAGGCCATCTCCTGGCACCTGGTGGAGGCGGCCGGCCTGGAGAAGATGCCTCACCGGAGGGTGGTGTTCCACGAGATCACCAAGGAGGCGGTAACCCAGGCGTTCAAACACCCCCGCGACATCGACCTGCGGCTGGTGAACGCTCAGCAGGCGCGACGTGTCCTGGACCGGCTGGTCGGCTATAAGATCAGCCCCATCTTAGGGAAAACTGTGCGACGGGGCCTTTCCGCGGGACGGGTGCAATCGGTGGCGCTGCGACTGATCGTGGACCGCGAGAACGAGGTCAAGGGTTTTGTCCCGGTGGAGTACTGGTCCCTCGACGCCGAGCTGGCCAAGCTCAATAACCAGGCCTTTCAGGCCAGGCTGGTGGGGAAAGCCGGCGGCAAGAAGATCGAACTCCATGACAAAAAGCAGACCGACGGGCTGGTCGCTGATCTGGAAGGGGCAGCCTGCCAGGTATCTGAGGTCAAGCAGAAACGGACGCAGCGGCAGCCGGCGCCGCCTTTCATCACCAGCACCCTGCAACAGGAGGCCTGGCACAAGCTGGGGTTCAGCGCCAAACGCACCATGGCCATCGCCCAGCAGCTTTACGAGGGGTTGCCGCTGGGCGCTGAAGGGCCGACCGGCCTGATCACCTATATGCGCACCGACTCCACCCAGGTGGCCGAGTCGGCTGTCGCCGAGACGCGCGGCCACATCCGCAGCAAGTTCGGCAAGCAGTACCTGCCCGCCTCACCACGC
>JACQUH010000251.1 GCA_016210375.1 Chloroflexota bacterium | reverse complement strand
GTGCCGCGCACCCAGCTCCTACGAGAGCTCCGCCAGGTGGGCGAGATCGGCCAGGCCCTTGACTACCCCATTGCCAACGTCTTCCACGCCGGCGACGGCAACCTGCATCCCTGCGTCCTCTTTGACGAGCGCAGGGATGGGGATACGCTCCGTGTGCTGGAGGCGGGCGGCGAGATCCTGAAGGCCTGCGTGGCAGCCGGCGGCAGCCTGACCGGAGAGCACGGCGTGGGCCTGGAGAAGAAGGCGTACATGCCCCTGGTGTTCACCGACGCGGACCTGGAGGCGATGCTGCGGCTGCGGCGGGCCTTTGCCCCCAGCGGCCTGTTCAACCCTGGCAAGGTGTTCCCCGGCGGGCCATCCTGCGGCGAAGGCGTGCAAAGGGGGGCGGTGGGGAGGGCGGGCGCGGGGGCGTGGGTGTGAGGAGGGACGTGAGCCGGTACAGAGCCTCCACGGTTCCCGCTGCCGTGGCCCATGGGTTGGCGTGGACCGCTTTTCTGTGGCTAGCGTTATGGCCAAACATGTACCAGGGGGTTGAGGTGCAGCCGTACCAAAGCGGTCAGACTCCGCTACAGACAATTGCCCCAGGTGCGTCTTCCCTCTCGCCAACGACCCCTCCTTACACAGAGCCGCGTCCAGCGAACAGTTCCTTGATAGCAGTGAACGGTATCCGCGTGCTGGGGATAATCATTGTACCGGTCCTCATGACAGGCGTAGGACTGACGGCCAGCCTGCACATAGACGAGTGGCCCTGGGCGAAGGCGGCGTTGTGGGCGACTGCCCTGCTATTGCTGGGGTTGTGCATCTTGGGTGCCCTCTCAATCGGCATATTCTACCTTCCTGGCGCAATCGCCCTAGCGGTTTCTGCTGGTCTGGCCGGACGTCATAGCTCCTGGAAGAAAGCCCCGTCATGAACCTTGTTGCGGGGACCCAAGAACACAAGCGGCGATTGCTGGCCCAGGCACTCCCGCCCGAAGCCGTTGCCGCCCCAGCCGACGCTACGCGTTACGCCGTTGACGGCGTCACGCCCCAGACGGTCGCGTTGCCCACCAGCGTGGAGCAGCTTGCGCCGGCGCTGCGGCTGGCCCACGAGGAGGGCTGGGCGGTGCAGGTGTGGGGGAAGGGGTCGCTCATGGAGTACGGCAACTCGCCCAAGCGACTGGACGTGGTGCTTAGCCTGGAGCGCCTGCCCGCCGCCATTGACCATGCGCCAGGGGACCTGACGGTGACGGTGAACGCAGCCACGTCGCTGAAGGCATTGCAAGAGACTCTGGCCAGGGCCGGCCAGTGGCTGCCGGTGGACCCGCCGCTGGCCCAGCGCCAGACCCTTGGAGGTGTCCTGGCCACCGGGCTGAACGGCCCCCTGAGCCTGGCCTGCGGCGGGCTGCGGGACATGGTCATCGGGATGCGCGTCGCCGGCGCGGACGGCGTCGTCGCGAAGAGCGGCGGCAAGGTGGTGAAGAACGTCACGGGGTTTGACGTGGGCAAGGCCCACATCGGCGCTCTTGGCACCCTGGGGGTCATCCTGGAAGCCTCCCTGAAGGTGGCCCCCCTGCCCCAGCGGGACCTTACCCTTGTGGCTCTCTTTGACTCCCTGGACCAGGCCGTGCTCGCCTCCCACGAGCTGCTGGCCCATCCCGCTGCGCCCCAGGCCCTGGAGGTGGCCCTGGTCGGCGTGAACCGCCGGGGCGCCGACGGCGGCCTGAGGCCCCCTACGTGCAACCTGTACGCCCGCCTGCTGGCGTCGGACGGCGCTGTGGAGCGCCGCTTCCGCGACTGCGAGGGCCTGCTGACGAGGCACGGGGCGTTGAGCGTGCAGCCTGCTGGGAGCAACGCAGCAGTGGCAACGTGGGAGTGGCTGGCGGACTTTGGCTGGGACCCCCAGGCTGGCCACGGGCTGCTGGTCCGCATGGGTTGTCTCCCTTCGGGGGTTGGAGAGATGGCTGCCGCCGCCCTGGACTTTGCCCGGTCGGCCCAGGTGCAGGCCAGCTTCGTGGCCGGCCCCGGAAGAGGCATTGTCAGGGCCTTCTTCCCGGGACTGCGGTGGTCGGACCCCCAGACGGCGATGGAGGCCGTGGCAAGGCTGCGCCAGGCCGCCACCGGGGTGGGCGGCTACGCGGTGGTGGAGCGATGCCCGCCCCAGGGCAAGGCTCGCCTGGACGTGTGGGGCGACCCTGGCCCCGCCCTGCCTCTGATGCGCCGGCTGAAGGAGCAGATGGACCCCAGGGGGATTCTGAACCGAGGACGGTTTGTAGGGGGCATGTAGTGGCCGCTTGGTCTGTACATGGGGAGGTAGGGGCGCAAGGCCTTGCGCCCCTACATGCCCTCGGCCCCTCGGATGCCGACCTGTACAAGTGCGTCCACTGCGGCCTCTGCCTCAGCGCCTGCCCTACGTACCTGGAGACGGGGCTGGAAACGGAGTCGCCCCGGGGGCGCATCGCCCTGATGAAGGCGGTGCGAGAGGGCAAGGTGGGGTACACGGGGCGCGTGGTCTCTCACCTGGAGCTCTGCCTCCAGTGCCGCGCGTGCGAGGCGGCGTGTCCCTCCGGCGTCCCTTTCGGGCGGCTCATGGAGCATACCCGCGCCCAGGTGAAGGAGCAACGGCCTGGCTCGCTGCTGAGGCGCATCGCCCTCCGCGCGGTCTTCCGTGGCCTGCTGCCGCACCAGGGCCGGCTATATGCCCTGGGGGGCCTCCTGCGCCTGTACCAGCGATCGCCCCTTTACTGGCTCATGCGGCGCTTGCCTGGTCGCCTGGGCCGCCTCCAGGAGCAGCTACCGCCCTTCCCGAAACGCTTCTTCAGGCCCCAGGCTGGCGCCTTCAACCCGCCGGGGGAGGCTCGGGCCAGGGTCGCCTTGCTCTCCGGCTGCGTCATGCCCATCCTCCACGGGCCGACCATGGAGGCGGCGGTGCGGGTGCTGGCGCGCAACGGCTGCCAGGTGGTGACGCCCCTGGGCCAGGGCTGCTGCGGTGCCCTGAACCTGCACGGCGGCGACCGGGAGCAGGCCCAGGCCATGGCCCGCCGCAACATAGACGCCTTCCTGGAGACCGGGGTAGAGGCCGTGGTCGTTGTATCTGCGGGCTGCGGCGCGGCCATGAAGGAATACCCGCACCTCCTGCAAGACGACCCCGCCTACGCCGAAAAGGCCCGGCGCTTTAGCGCGATGGTGGTAGACGTCTCGGAGTTTCTGGCGACGCTGCCCCTGGCAGAACCCTCGCGGTCCATGGACATGCGGGTGACGTACCAGGACGCCTGCCACCTGGCCCATGCCCAGCGGGTCACCAGGCAGCCGCGGGACCTGCTGCGGCGCATCCCCGGGGTAACGCTGGTGGAAATGGAGGATGCAAGCCTGTGCTGCGGCGCCGCCGGGTTGTACATGGCCCTGCAACCCGTGATGTCCCGCCAGCTCATGGCGCGGAAAGCGAAGGCCATCCTCAAGACCGGGGCCGAGGTGGTGGTGAGTGGGAACCCAGGGTGCATGGTCCAGATGCAGGCTGGCCTCCGCGCCGCGGGGAGCGCTGTGCGGGTTGCGCACCTGGTAGACCTGCTGGAGGAGGCGTACGGGGAATAGAGAACCTCACCCCCTAGCCCCCTCTCCGTGCCGGAGAGGGGGAAACTCCCTGTAACGAAGAGGCTGGCCGCCGGCGGCGCTCGGCCTCTTCGTACGTCCACTATCCCGCCAGAACCTCCTGGGCCGCTGCCAGGCTGCGACCTTTGGCGACCTCGTAGCCTTCTTCGCCGAGGATGGTCTCCAGGGCGGAGAGAAGGGTGAAGACGCTGGAGGGGTAGGAGTTCTCCCCCATGAGGCCGATACGCCAGACCTTGCCAGCCACCGGCCCCAGGCCGCCGCCTATCTCTATGTTGTACCGCCGCAGAAGTGCGGTGCGCACCTTGGCGTCGGTGACGCCGTTGGGGATTTTGACGGAGGTGAGACAGGGGAGCCGGTAGCCTTCCTTGGCGAACAGCTCCAGCCCAAGGGCCTCCAGGCCAGCGCGCAGGGCAGCGGCATTCCTCCCGTGGCGGCGGAAGCGGGCATCAAGGCCCTCTTCCAGCACCACGCGCAGGCCTTCTCGCAGGCCAAAGATCATGGAGATGGGAGCAGTATGGTGATAGGCGCGGTTGTCGCCCCAGTAGGAGCGCAGGAGGCTCAGGTCAAAATACCAGCTCTGCACCGGCGTCTTGCGACTGGAGAGCACAGCCTCAGCCCGGGGCCCCAAGGTGATGGGCGCGAGCCCTGGCGGGCAGCCCAGGCATTTCTGGGTGCCGCTATAGCAGACGTCCACGTCCCACTTGTCCACGGCCACCTCTACGCCGCCCAGCGAGGTCACGGTGTCCAGGATCAGCAAAGCGTTGTAGCGGTGGGCAATCCTGGCGATCTCTTCTACCGGCGATAGGACGCCAGTGGAAGTCTCGGCGTGGACCATGGTGACGGCTTTGACCTTGGGGTGTTTCTTGAGCTCGGCCTCCACGGCGTCTGGGTCCACAGGCTGGCCCCAGGGGATGTCAACCTGACATGCCTTGGCCCCGCAACGGGCGCCGATGTCTGCCAGACGCAATCCAAAGTAGCCGTTCACTGCGCCGATGAAGGTGTCGCCTGGCTCCAGGATGTTCACCAGGGCGGCCTCCATGCCTGCGGTGCCGGTGCCGGAGACGGGAATGGTGAGGTTGTTGGCGGTCTGGAAGACAAGGCGCAACATAGCCTTCACGTCGTCCATCACGCCGATGAAGTCTGGGTCCAGGTGGCCCAGCAAGGGCATGGACATAGCGCGAAGGACTCTGGGGTTGACGTTGCTGGGGCCTGCCCCCATAAGGAGGCGGAGTGTGGGATGGAACTCTTCCAGATACTTTGGGATTGACATGAAGTCCTCTAGATAACGTTGGATGTGCCGCCATCAATGTTGATGGAGGTGCCTGTGAGGTAGCTGGCCCGCTCCGAGGCAAGGAAGCAGATGACATCACCGGCCTCCCTGGCCTCCCCGACACGGCCGATGGGGACACTCTTGCCACTCTCGGCATAGAAAGCCTCCAGGGTGAGGGACGGGTTCTGACGCTGCATGGTCTCCCATCTGCGCTCGTGCTGGCCGCTCTTGATGACGCCTATGCACACGGTGTTGACCAGGATGTTGTACTTGGCCAGGTCTTTGGAGAGAACCTTGGTCAGGGCGATGCCCGCGGCCCTGGTGACGGAGGTAGGCGCGGAGCCAGGCCCTGGCTGCTTGGCGCCCAGGTTGGTGATGTTGATGATGCGTCCGCCGCCCACCCTCTTCATGTGGGGGATGGCGGCTCGGGCAAAGCGGATTGCAGCAAAAAACTTAAGGTCCAGGTCCTGCTGCCAGCGGTCGTCGTCCAAGGTCTCAAAGTCGCCCCTGGAAGAGCTACCCGCGTTGTTCACCACTATGTCCAGCCTTCCGAAGGTCTCCGTAGCGGCTCTCACCACGTTCCGGATATCCGCCGCCTTCGTGACATCGGCGGGCACCGCCAGCACCGTGCCCTCGCTCTGAAAGCGGATCTCCTCGGCGGCGGCGTCCAGCACCTCCTTGCGGCGAGCGCAGATGACCACCCGGGCGCCCTCTCGCGCCAGGCTCATGGCGGCTGCCTTGCCAATGCCCTCGCTGCCACCGGTCACGATGGCAACCCTCCCACTGAGGCCCATGTCCATCTTGGAGTCCTCCTTCATCCAGCGTCGTCTTGCTGCTGGCTTCCTGAAGCTCAAGGTATTATAGCATCGGCTACAACAACCCTTGGCGAACCCACGAGATGGGGGGTTCTGTTTGCAGGAGAGTGGCGATTAGCACAACCTGGCACTAGAGTGCCGGGTTCCGAGTTCACCCAACCTGCGACTTTTGGTCATTGAGATACTGTCGTGACAATAGGTGGCGGCGGCAGTGATGGTCATCAACCAAATAGACGGACACGCCAACTTGTCATTCTGAGCAAGTCCCGACTTGTCGGGACGCAGCGAATGAATCTAGGGCAGTTGCCTGGATAGGCATACCGCTTCCTTCCCAGCGTTACCCGGTCTCCTGGCATGTGCCTAGATTCATTCGGGCCGGTTGCATCGGCCCTCAGAATGACAACGGCAAAAGTCACTCTGTTTCAACAATGACCATCAGTCGGGGGGATTGCATACCACGCAAAAGCAAACAGAACCAGCCATTGCCCAGGCGTTGACGCCCGCTGCGGCCAAAGCTAGTTCAGGCGGGCGCCGTTGAGGAGAAGCCGCTCCTTCATCGTCTCCAGGTTTGACGAGAGGTCCTCCTCCAGGATGGGTACGAGCATGGCCAGCCGCTCCCTGGCCGAGGGGGCCTCCAGGATGCGCTGGCGCACTTGGGGGTCGGCGCGGATGACGGAGGCGACGAAGAAGCTGAGGTCAATGGGGCCAGCGGGGCTGTCCACGTGGCGGGTCCAGCCGCCGCGCAGTCCCAGGATAGAGCGTAGGAAGGGCGCAACTCTCTCTCGTATCCCCTCTATCTCCTGCTCGGTGGGAGGGGGATCGCCAGCGGCTTCCTCCAGGACCCTCACCCGGGCCTTTTCATAGGGCCGCCATTGCACTATTTCCAGGACCTGGAACCGGCGCTCACCCATCGCCAGCACGCTGAAGCGCCCGCCTTCCAGGGGGACTACCCGGCGAATGCGTGCGATGGCCCCCACGGTGTGGGGCATCGCCGGCTCACCCACCTCCTCACCCTCCTTGATAAGGGCAACGCCAAAGCGGGAATCAGCTTCCAGGCAGTCCCGGAGCATCTGCTTGTACCGCTCTTCAAAGATCTGAAGAGGCAGGATGGAGAAGGGGAACAGCACGACACGCAGGGGAAAAAGAGGGATGATTCTTTCTTCGGGGCTGGCCATTCTGTCACCTTCTGGAGAACGCCCCCTAGTATACGGCGAGAGAGCTTGATTCACTAGAGGAAAGTTCCTTGACACGGCAGGGGTTGCCCCGTACATTCTGTTGCGTACCGAAGAAATCCAGAGGCTGCGTGCTCCCCATGACAGAAGCGCATCACCAGTTTGGAAGGGTGACCAGCATCCGGGCTACCTCTGTAGGACGGCCGGGCTCCCGCCGTTTTCGCCTGCTGATAGAGGCAAGAACCGGGGCCTCTGCCGTGGTGTGGCTGGAGAAGGAGCAGCTCTTTAACCTGGCGCTGGCGCTCAAGAACCTCATTGCTCAAGCGGAGGAGTCCCAGTCCGGCAAGGAGCAACCTGACGCTCAGGAAGAGGCCCACGGCGCCACCCCTGCGTCCAGGGAGCGGCTGGACTTTCCGGCGGGTCGCCTGGCCGTGGGGTACGACCCGAACGCAGCCCTGTTCATCCTCACGGCCAGCGATGCCCAGGAAGCCAACAGTGCCCTGCCTCTGATAAGCCTCACAGCCACGCAACAGGACATGGACACCCTCGCCGAGGAGGCCTTTGAGGTGTGCGCCGCTGGGCGCCCTCTCTGTCCGCTGTGCGGGGCGCCCACGAACCCCGGGGAGAAGCACGTTTGCCCAAAGCACAACGGCCACGCTCCTCTTGGGGATACCCAGGAGTCTTGAGACAGCGGCCAGGGCCAACGGTTCCGTTTGCTTTGACGTATTCTGCATCCCCCCGACTAAAAACTATCTCAAGACTCGCTTTGGCACCGCCCCCAGAAGGTCATTTACAAAATAATCTGCCAATTGGGTTCCAACCTAACCCCCTCTGGCTCCCTCTTCCCCCAGGGGAAGGGGGAGAAGATAGGTTTAAATCGGTGTGATGCGGCCTTGCCGAATCACACCGATTCTGCACAATATGGTCCCCCTCTCCTCCCAGGAGAGAGGAACCACAGGGGGAGAGGTTGGGTCTCATTGGCATCATAATTGTTCAATGACCTGAAGGGGGCGGCATCATGCCCCAGCCTTCAGGCTGGGGTGAAAAAGCCATTTTGAGATAGTTACTTCAGTGCCAGGGGATGGTACCACCACTGCAAAGCAAACGGAGCCAAGCGCACCTCCTTGTTGTGGAGCGATGGAGCGCGGGATACAATACAGTGCATTCCTCTTGCGAGGGTTGCCTCTTTGCTCTCCCGCCAGACTGTTCCCCCTCCCGAGACAGTGCGCCTCCTGGCCGACGGCGAGATCCGGGACTGTCAGCTCGCCCCTCAAGGGTCTAACTACACTTTCCTGGCCACTGTTCTTGGCGGGGCGCAGCGTCACCGCGTTGTCTACAAGCCATGCAAGGGGGAGGCACCGCTCTGGGACTTCCCCGACGGCACCCTGTATCTGCGAGAGTATGCCTTCTACCTGCTCAGCGAGGCCCTGAACTGGGGCCTGGTACCCTACACCATCGTCCGGGATGGCCCCCACGGCGTAGGCTCGGTGCAGCTCTTCGTGGAGTCGGACCCACGGGCCAACTACTTCACCTTACGGGAATCCCACCGCGAGGGGGTGCTGCAGATATGCGCCCTGGATGTGCTGGCCAACAACGCCGACCGTAAGGCCAGCCACTGCCTGCTGGGCCTGGACGGCCGGGTGTGGGCCATTGACCACGGCATCACCTTCCACAGCGACCCCAAGCTCCGCACGGTCATATGGGACTTCGCCGGTGATCCTGTCCCTCAGCAGATCATGCGGGATCTGGAGAGTCTGTTGGAGGAGTTTGACTCCCCTGGCGGGCTGCGGAAGCAACTAGGACCGCTCCTCAACCCAGAGGAGGTCAACGCCTTGCAGCGCCGGGCGCTGGCCCTCCTGCGGCGCCCGCTTTTCCCTTTCCCCGGTCCGCGACGCTCGGTCCCGTGGCCTTGGATGTAGCGGGGGAAGAACAGCAGCGTGGAGGGATGTGAGGCGGCTCTGCTGCCTCACATCCCTCCACTATTCCCCGCCGTCACAGTCCCAGGATAGAGGTCCTACCCCAGGCGAGCCCGTCGCCTTCCCCTAGCGAAACGCTGAAGAAGCCGCAGGACACTATTCCTGGGCCTCATTCCCTTGGCTGCCAGTCCGACCGCTAGAGGGCTACCCACCAGCACCGGCGCCCGCCACTCCCTCAGGTTCCCACTGCTCGGAAGACCCACGCCCCTGTCCCGAAAGGAGCGGAAGATCCTCCATTGGCCGCGTCCCGTCCGTACCAGCGCCTCCCCTCCGGCCTCTTGAAGGATGAGGAGCCCTGCGGCCACGTCCCATATCCTGGGCGACGCGAAAGCGGCGAGCTGAAGCGACCCAGAGGCAGCCAGGGCCAGTTCACAGGCGATGCTGCCGGTGGTGCGTAGCTCACCCAGGCTACGTCGCACCTCCCGTCCCAGGCGGTACTGGCCCCAGAAGAAAGCTGGCACTGCGCTGATGCTCTTGTCCGAAAGAGGACGGGAGGCGTCCAGCTTCAGGGGCGATTCCCCAGCGAAGGCTCCACCTCCGGCCCTGGCATGTAGCACCTCTCCGTCCGGGGCTGCGGGCCGCGGCACATAGAGCGCCCCGACTACTGGCCTGCCCTGGTGGAGGACCCCGACGGATACGGCGAAGAATGGAAACCCGTTGACGAAGTTGGTGGTGCCATCCAGGGGGTCCAGGACCCACAGGAAGTCCCTGTCTTCGCCTTCGGGGTCCGGCGTCTCTTCGGACAGGATGCCGTGGCCGGAGAAACGCTCCTTTATCCCCCGCACCAGAAGCGCCTCCGCCTGGCGGTCCGCATCGCTCACGGGGTCTCCGTGGCCTTTTGACTTGTAGGCCACCTCCAGGGGGTGCTGGAAGTAACCCATGAGCAGAGAGCCTGCCTCTTGAGCGAGGTGCGCTGCATGCTCCTCTATGGCACACAGCAGGGCAGGATCGGGCGAGGAGAGAGGCGAGGGTGAACCGGCCATTGCTGGCTACCGGGGCGGATACTCGGCGCGGACGCCAGTGCGCAGGCCGCCGCGATCGTTGTAGAAACCTTCCACTGCCATGCGCTCCGGCTCCAGCAGCACCACTAGGTCCCTGAGCACGCGGTTGACGGCGTGCTCCTGTAGAATGCCAACACTGCGGAAGGAGGTGAGGTAGTACTTCAGGGACTTCAGCTCTACCAGGCGATGGGAAGGGCGGTACGTGATGACCAAACGGGCAAAGTCCGGCAGGCCCGTCCAGGGGCAGACGGAGGTGAACTCGTCTGTCTCGTAGGTCACGTCGGTAGCGGTGCCTGGGTACTCAAAGGGGATGTGCTCCAGGACGCTGGTGTCTATCCTGGCCTCATCCTCCACATCGTACCGGCGAGAGGCATATTTGTCGGTAAGCATGGCCCTCCTCGGAAGGGTTAGGCTAAGGGCATTATAGCAAACGGCCCCCGGCTGTTGGGCGTTGCGCCGCAGCCAGGGGCCGTTTGCTATCTAGCGTGGGCTGACTATACTAACCGCCGTCTTCGCAGGTAGAAGACCAGGCCGCCTGCGACCGCTACCAGGGCAATGACCACCACGATGATAAGGATGGTCGTGCCAGCACCCCCGGCCGCTGGCGTCGGCGTCGGCGTCGGCGGGGTCACCGTCGGCGTCCTGGGCGGCGTCGGCGTGGCTACTACCGGCGTGGCCGTCGGCGTCCACACGGCCGTCGGCGACGCCGGAACAATTGGCGTCGGCGACACCGGCACCGGCGTCCTCGTCGCCGTCGGCGTCACCACCGGCGTGGCTGTAGGCGTCCTCGTCGGCGTCACCACTGGCGTCACTACTGGCGTCACCACCGGCGTCACTACTGGCGTCACCACCGGCGTCACTACTGGCGTCACCACCGGCGTGGCCGTCGGCGTCACTACCGGCGTCACCACCGGCGTGGCCGTCGGCGTCGGCGTCGGCTCCTGCGGCAGCGGCTCCAGCGCCGCCAGCCCATACACCGATAGCCCATCCGGCGAGGTCCCCCGGTAGGTCACGTTCCCCTCGCTATCCTCCCCCACCACCACCGTCACCAGGGTCTGCACCGCTCCGTCGTCCCCCTTGCGCAGGACCTTGATCCTGTCTACACCATACTTGCTGACAAAGGCCTTCCCTACCTTCATATCTATGAAGGTCTCCCCAATGTCCGTCTTGTCCACCAGCTTCGTCTTCTCCACCTTCACCGCGTAAGCGAAGGCACTGACTTTGTTGTTGGCGGCTTTGGCCGCATCCTCAAAGGCTACCTTGTCCCCAGCCTCCGGAGCAGTCTGCACCGTCACCGTCACCGTCGCCCCCGCAGGTATGTCCAGCTTCTTGAGCCCTGCATTCACCGCTACCGTCGCTACCCCTACCTCCCCTCCCACGACCTTGCTCTGCTCCGCTGTCTTCAGCCGGATGTCCACCAACTCCAACTCCGCCGTCGTCCCCGTCCCCTTCACTCCCTTCACCCCTGCCTCCACATACAGGGTCGTCTCCCCCTGGGCGTCCTTGAGCAGCATCGTTAGCTTGTTGTCCTGCACCGAAATCCCAGAGGCGTCGTCCCGGAACTGCCCCAACCCTACCCCCTCACCCAGCTTCACCGGCAGCACCACCACCGACGTCCCATCCGCCTGCGTCTTGACCTCTACCTTCACCCCAGCGCTTACCTCTACCACGGCCCCTGTTGCGTCCTTGGCGCTGGCCCCAGCACTCACCGTGGGCTTCACGTCCACCGTGACACTGATCGTGTCCTTCGCCGTGGGCTTCGCCTTCGGCGGCTCGGGAGCGATGGGCGTGACAGCATTGGAGGCCGCCGAGGCCGGGCTGGACCCCACGGCGTTGCTGGCTCGCACCGTAAAGGTGTAGGACACACCATTGCGCAGACCTGTGAGGATCGCCGTGAAAGAGTCTCCCGCCACCGCCGCCGTAACGCCATCAGGGTCGGACAGCACGGTGTAGGCCGTTATGGCACTGCCGCCGTCAAGGGTGGGGGCAGCCCACGACACCACCGCCTGGCCATCGCCCGCCGTGGCAGTGACGCTCCTGGGCGCGCCTGGCGCTGTGGGAACCGGTGGTTTGATAACCTCCCCACCCACGGGAACGACGCCAACGGATGGCGACGAAGATGCGCCCTCCCCCTGAGAGTTAACGGCCTTCACTGTGAACGTGTAGGTCACGCCGTTCTCCAACCCGACCACTACGGTAGAGAGCTGGTCCTGAGTCACCTCTTTGATGATGTTGTCGGGGCTAGAGATGACTATGTATTTGGTGATGGGGCTGCTGCCTTCAAGGGCAGGCTTGGTCCAAGTCACCGTAGCCTGCCGGTCGCCGGCCACCGCATTCACGTTGGTGGGCGCGCCCGGCGCGGCGGACACCGTGAGGAAGCCGGAGGGCTCAGAGGCCGCGCCCGCGCCAGCATCGTTCACCGCCTGCACGGTGAACGTGTAGGTCTTGCCGCTGGCAAGCTCGGTCATGATGGCCGAGGAAACATTGCCCACCGCCAGTGGGCTGTTGGGACTGGCCGGGCTGGAGGTGACAATGTAGCCCTTCACCAGGCTGCCACCCACCACAGTCGGGGCCTGCCAGCTCACCTGCACGCCGCCGACGATGCCAATGGCTGCCGCGGCGGTGACGTTGCTGGGTGCCCCCGGCGGAGTGGTAGCAGTGGCCGGCGTTACCGCATTGGAAGCCGAGGAAGTAGCGCCGTCGCCTACGGCGTTCACCGCCCTCACCGTGAAGGTGTACGAGGCGCCATTGTCCAGGCCCGTGAAGACAAAGGCGGTCTGAGCGCCGCTCACCAGCTTCTCCGGCTTGGCCGGTGTGCTGTTAATCTTGTACGCCGTGATAGCGCTGCCGTTGGAAGCGGGGGCTATCCATGTTACGGTGGACTGGGCGTCGCCGATGGAGGCGGCCACACTGGTGGGTGCCCCTGGCGCAGCAGCAGGAGTTACGGCGTTGGAAGGCGAAGAGGCTGGGCTGGAGCCCACGGCGTTCACCGCCTTAGCGGTAAAGGTGTAGGATGTGCCGTTCGTCAGGTCGATCACCGTGCAGCTAAGAACATTGCCCACACTACATGCCCCGCCTGGACTCCCTGTCACCGTGTACCCAGTGACGGCCGCGCCGCCGTCGTCCGCAGGCGCTTGCCAGGACACTGTGGCCTGGCCCGCACCGCGCACCGCAGTCACGTTCAGCGGCTGCGTGGCCACAGTGTTGGGCACCAGGTCTTCTCCCGACTCCACGAACTCGGAGAAGTGGTCCAGAAGAACGCCGAAGACATACTCCACCAGGCCATCGGGCAGGGCTATCTGACTGACGACGGTGCCGCCCGGCTTGTAGGTCACGCCGTCCACGACACCATCAATGCCCGCCAGCTCAAATACACCGGGGGAAAGCTGCAGGTAGACCACCGGCGGCGTACCCGCCTGGCCAGTAACCTTGACCTGCATCACCACGGGCGCAGAGAGCAGCACACGGCCTTCCGCCAGGCCCAGGGCGATGCCCACGGCGTCGCCCGCAGTAGCCTTGAGAGACTCGGGCAGGGACACGTTCCTGGGCGGCAGCAAGGCGTCAATAGCACCGCCAGACTCGTCCGTCACCTTGGTGCCGGCCGGCAGCTTGACGCTGGCGATGGCGGCGCCGGGAGTGGTTTCCTGTCCGGCATTGCTGAGGGTCACCTCGGAGGACAGGACGCTTTCCAGGGCCAGGATAGACAGACCGCCCCCGCCGAAGCAGATGGGCGCGTCCACAAAGCCCTCCGCCAGCTCCGCCGGAATACAGGTCACCACCGTAAAGGCCGAGGTCAGAGGAGGGCCCTGGCCATTGGTGTTGGTGGGCCGCAGGCTGTACGCCCCTGCGGGCAGCGTGGTAGGCAGGCCCAAACTCATGCTGAGGCCATCCGCAGCTACATTCGTGGCGGCCAACACTATGGGCGAAATGGAGCCATCTGCAATCTCAATACTCACCAGCGTGTCGGTGGCGACCTTCAGCTTCACCCCGCTCAAACTCAGGATGGCCGACTGGCCCAACACCACAAGGTTGGGAGTTGCGCCAGTGATAACGGGCGGCGTGACCACCTGAGAGACCGTCACCGTCTGGGTGGAAGGCGGCGAAAAGCCAGCCGGCGTCGGGACCTGCACGCGATAGGTCCCGGGCCTGGTGCCTACCTGGATAGTGGTTTTTACCTGGGTGGAGGTGTTGCTGGTTTTCGGCAGCAGAATAGGCGTGACACCACTGGCCACCAACCAGACCTCCGAGGCATCGTCCAGGGCCGTGCCCGTGATCGTCAGCTCTCGCGCCACGTTATTGGCCGTGCCCAGAGGGGCAACAGCAATGCTCGTGATAGCCGGTTGCACAAGGACAGACAGCTCCACGAAGGCGCCCGCAGCGCCAGGCTTGATCTTGGTGGCGCTCGCCCCGCTGACGCCGACATTACCCTTTTGGCCCGCCTGGTAGAAGCGAGTCTCCGTAGCCGCCCCAACCTTGTACACCACGGATACGGTGAACTCGCCCAGGGGGTCCAGCCCGCCGATAAGGAAGGCTCCATCGGCGGAGTTCACCGCCACGGTCCGGGAGGGGCCGCCGGGAGCCGTGGACGTGGCGGTGGCCCTGGCCTCGGAGCGGTTCTCTGCCGTGCCCACGAGCCTGCCCCGGATGGCGGTCTCTACAGGGCCACGCGGCACATTGATGGTGGTGGCGTCGGACTCATTGCCCGCCGCGTCCGTAAGGGTCGTATTCAAGACGTTGGTGGCATTGGCGGTCAGCGGGACCGAGATGATGAGACTGCCGCCCGCCGGCAGCACGATGCCGCTCAGTGCAGAGGCGCCGCCAGCGATCTTCACCTTCGCGCCAACCTCCCCGCCAACCGTGAGGTTGGCGAAGGGCGCAAGCGTCTGGGGACAATTAACGACGCCCACGCCGCATCCGTTGACAGAGGGCTTGGCTGGAGCCACGTTGTCCTGCGTCACACCAATGGCCAGGGGCTGAGACCTGTTCCCCGCAGCATCAGTCGCGGTGACAGTCAGGTTGTTGAGCACGCCGTTGCCTGTCTTCAACGCCACGACAACGTCCTGGGCCGCGCCCGAAGCCACGACAGTGCTGGTAAGCGCTCCGCCGCTCACAACCAGGGCGGAGTTGGCGTCAGCCACCAGCTTCAAGGTCACGAGGGTGCTCTTGGTGAGAGACTTCACCGGCTCGTGCAGAATGGGGGTGGCGGGCGGCACAGAGTCCTGCCGCACCAGGGCCTCCACGGCGGGGGACTGGTTGCCTGCGGCATCCACCGCACGAACGGAGAGCCGGTTGTCTTTGTCCAGCACCAGGTTGACCACGACATTGACCACCGAGGCGGCCTTGGCGGTACCGACGATGGCGCCGCTGACCAGCTCCGTGATCACCACGGTGGCGCCCGGCTCGGCGTCAATACTCACGTTCAAGGTGCTAGCCGACGTGAGGGGAGGAAGCGTGCTGAGCAGCACCGGCTGAAGCGGTAATGTGGAGTCCTCCAGCACAACGCGGCTGACGGGAGCAGACTCCACGTTGGCCGCACTGGTCACCGTCACCACCAGGGTATTCGTCGCGTTGCGGTTCAACTCTACCGTGAGGTTCTCAGCGGCCCCAACGGTCGTGATCTTGCTGACATCGGCCTTGCCGCCCTTCACCGTGACCTTGGTGCCCTGGATGTTAGAGACCTTTACAATGACCTTGGCCGCATTGATGGGGACCTCGGTAACAGGTGTCACGCCATCAACACGGAGCAGCACCACAGTGGGGGCTACCGGCGCATCGCTGTTCATGTTGACGTTACGGGTCACCTCCGGAGAGACGTTGCCCGCGGCGTCGGTGGTCTTGACCTTCAGGACGTTCAGACTCTTGGGTTTCAGGGGCACGGAGAGGCTCTGGATAACCCCCGTGGCCTTGGCCGACACCGTCTCGGCCCCGCCGGCGACGGCGATGGTGGAGTCCTTCTCCGCGGACACCTGAAGCGTGAAGGTGGTGAAGGCAGTGTCCACCTGCACCGTGCTCGGAGGGTTCGTGACGTCCGGCGCCAGCGGCGCATTAGAGTCGTGCAGCACCGTCAGAGCCGTGGGCAGCGAGATGTTGCCCGCGGCGTCGGTGGCCGTGACGGTCACGCTGTTGGCCACGGGGTCGGGGGCGCTCTTCTTGAGCTGCGGCAGGAAGGGATCCGCGCCGCCCGTTGCCGTGCCCGTCAACGCCGGCTCGCCCACCACCAAGATGGTGATGAGGCTGCCGCTCTCCGCCTGGACCGTGATGGCCGCCTTCCCGTCGCCGGAGCTTACAATGGCCGGGGCCACGACCTTGGGCGCTCCCGGTGGTACCGTGTCGTGCTTCACCGTCACGGTCGCCCCATCGGACACGTTGCCTGCGGCGTCCCGAGCGGTCACAACCAGCGCGTTATCCTGGTTGGTGCGCAGTGCCACCACCACGTCGCTGGAGAAGCCTGCTGCGAACTGGGACACCTCCGTCAGCCCACCCTTGATAGTAAAGGTGGTGCCCGTTTCCGCCGCCGTCACGTTTACGGTGATGGAAGCGTTGGAGGTAGGCTTCAGCGAGGCCGGGGCCACGCCGCCCACGGTGTTGATGGTGGGCTTGACGGGCTTGGCGCTGTCGTGTACCACCGTTTTGATGACCGCGGCAGACTCGTTGTCCGCCTGGTCGGCAACAGTGACGCTGAGTTTGTTGATATCGTTGGGCTTCAGTGCCACCTCTAGCACCACCGGCACGCCAGGGGTCTCCGCCTTCTTGGAGACATCGGCCAGGCCGCCCTTCACCGTAACGGTGGAGTTTGCCTCCACGCCAAAGACCGAAAGGCTGACCTTCGCATCGCTGGTAGGCGAGGCGGGAGTAGTGACCTGCCCATCCAGGAGGACAGGGCTGATGTTGTCATGGATCACTACCAGGACGACGGGGTCCGACTCCACGCCGTTGATGTTCAGCACGCGGATCACCAGGTCGTTCTGCTGGTTCTGCTTCAGGGTGACCACCACGTCCGTGGCGGCGTCCACGGCCAGGATATTGACCACCGTGTCCGTGAGGCCGCCGGTGACCCGTATTTGACCAAGATCAAAGGGGGTCACAGAAAGGATGATAGTATCCGGGTCCGCCAGGCCACCGACGGAGTCCAGGGATTCCGCAAATCCGCAGAGGGCCGGTTTGCCGTTGAAGTACAGGCCCTTCAGCAAGCACAGGAACTTGGCAAAGGGCGACTTCGGAGCGGCGGCGGGCGTCACCTCGGTGGAGGGCAGGGAAGGCAGACCAGTGCCAACAGCGTTGGTGGCGGTGGCTGTAAAAGTGTACGGCTTGTTGTTGGACAGTCCTTTCACGGTAACCGTTAGGGGCCCTACGGTCCAGACAGCAGTAGAGGTCAGGGCCGTGGGGTCTGTGCTTGCGGCAAAGATAGTGTACTTGGTTATTGGGCTGCCGCCATTGTCGCCGGGGGCCTTAAAGGTCACCGTGGCGGACTTGTTGCCTGGCGTTGCCTTGAGTCCCGTAGGCTTTCCGGGCAAGCCAGCAGGCTTCACTACGTTGGAAGGGTCGGAAGGCGGGCTAAAGCCATTCGCGTTCTTGGCCCTCACAGTGAAGGAGTAATTCTTCCCGTTAGTCAGCCCGGTGAAGTCCAGGAACAGGGCCGTGCCGGCATTCTTCGGGGGCAGGTCTACTCCATCTGTGAGGTTGCGCGCCTTCACCTCGTAGTCGGTAATGGGGCTTCCGCCATCGGACACGCCGGCCTCGAAGTCCACTTTGGCCTTGGTGTCGCCCGGGGTGGCCTTCACGAAGTTCGGCTTGCTGGGCAGGGTCTTGGGCGTCACAGCGTTGGATGAGTCTGAATCCGGGCCGCAGCCCTTGCTGTTGCAGCCTGCCACCTTGGCAGTGTAGCTCTTGCCATTGACCAGGCCAGGGATGGTCGCCTTGGTCGTGGCGCCGCTTACGAAGACCACCGGCCCATCGGTGCTGTCGCTCACGTTGCGGGCCTTGACGCGGTAGTTCAGGATGGGCAGGCCGCCGGTATCGGTGGGGAACACGAGGGCGGTCCAGCTCACCACCAACTGGGCGTCGCCAAACACGGCCACGGGGGCAGGAGCGACCTTTGCGGGGAGGCCGCTGGGCGTGCCGCCAACCTCGTTGGAGGGCGCGCTCAGGCCCGCTGCCGCGTTAATAGCGAAGATGCGGAAGGTGAGCTTCACCCCGTTGGTCAGGCCCGTCAGGGTCTTGGAGGTTGAGGTGGGAGGTTCGCTAGGCAGGTCGGCAAAGGCTCCGCCGGGGGGCCTCTGCTGCAAGAGGTAGCTAACAATGGGTGCGGCGGGATGGGTAGCAGGCTTGGTCCAGGCCAACGATACCTGCTTGTCTCCCACCTCGGTAAGGGTGAGGACAGGGGCCTCAGGGTTGCCGGGCGTGGCGAGAGTGAGGGGGTCGCTCTCCGGGCTATCCCCCACGGCATTCGTGGCTTTCACTTTGTAGGTGACGAGAGAGTTGAAGGGCAGACAGCAATCGGTGAAGGTGGTGGCGAGGCCCGTGAACACGACGACGCCGTTCCGGGTCAAGGTATGCTTGGTTATGGGGCTGCCACCGTTGTCAGCCACAAACCAGTCCAGCTTGAGGCTCAGGGGCCCGGTAAAGACAAAGCCGGTGAAAGTGGGCTTGGACGGCGCCTTGGCGGGCGTAAACGTGTTGGAAATGCCAGCAGGGCCTGTGCCAGCGCTGTTGGTGGCCTTTACCTCCACGCGGTACAGCGTCCCGTTGGCAAGGCCCGCCAAGATGGCTTTCAGGGTCGCGCCATCGGGCGTCTGGACTGAAGGCTCAGCCCCAGGGTCGCCCAGGTTCACTTTCTTGGCCTTCACGGTGTAGAACTGAATAGGCTTGCCGTTGTCGGCGGCGGCGTTCCACGCGACCTCCGCCGACTGGTTGCCCCCCTTGGCGACGACGTTGGTGGGCGCGCCAGGTATCTGGTCCTTGGTCAGGACGATGGAGAGGATGTTGTTAACGAGGTCCGTGGGATCGGGAACGAAGCCCGCCCGGTCCACAAACTCCGCCGTGATCGTGTTGACCCCTGTGTCCAGAGGGATAGGCAGCTTCAATGTGCCGGTGGTGCCCGAAAGCGCCGCCTCCAACTGAGGCCGGAACAGGGTCTGCACTGCCACGCCGTTGCGCTTCACCACCAGTTGGGCAGGGTTACGCTCCACAAAAGACATGTCCACAAAGAACATGTCCAGGCCGGTCTTCTGCGTGGGCGTGTTTATCTTGAAGGTGGGCCGCTGGGTGTCCTTGATGAGCTTCAGCTCGGTCATGCCGAATAGAGGCGGATCGGTGTAGCCGTTCATCGCATGGAAGAACAGCATGTTGGGGCCTTCCACTAGGGGAACTGGGACGCTCCAGGTCAGGGCAGGTTTGCTCACGGGAACAGAGGTAAAAAACCCGTCTGCCCCGGCAACAGCCAGTTCCTTCACCGTGGGATCGTTCACCGTGCCTTTTACAGTCACGGGGGTAAAGGTAAGGACCGTATCGGTCGCCGGCTCCAGCACCGTGATGACGACAGCGGGCACCTTCCTGATGGTGAAGTCAACGCTGGCGGACTTGGGCCCTTTGTCAGAGTCGGTGCTGAAGATAGCGCTGTAGTCGCCAGCCACCGACTTGCCTCCGACGTCCATCGGCCCCGCCCAGTCAATGGGCCCGTCCCAAAGGATGTGGAAGTTCAGCGCCGCCCCGAGCCCCGTGCCAAGGTAAGCGTACCCGGTGATGGGCTTCTTGACAAAGTGGTAGCCGACTGTTACCTCTAGCTTGAACGCACGGTGTTCAGTCGTGCTCAGGAGAATACGGTCGGTGATGTCAAAGGGCCCTCCCTCTTGAAAGGGCAGCTCTACATCAAAGGATATGTTGCCAGGGCCGGCTGCCCCCCCTGTCCTGGGAACAACCTTGAAGCGGGTGCTGCTGAGCACCACGGTCTCGTCAAGGTCAAAGGTATAGGCGGCTTCCCAGACAATAGGCTCGCGGACCAGGTAGTTCGCAGGCTCCTTGCCGTTGCGGAGCTGGGCGCCGGCTCCCTGGACAATGCCTCCCAGGAGCAACACCAATGCCGTGATGGCAATGGTAAGAAGGGCAATGATTCCGATCTTCCGGCTGGCCCAATATCTACTGCTAGTCATTGTCCCCTCTCATTGCTCTCCATGGTGCCCTTGAGACCCTGCTGGGTATGCAATGCAAGAACGCATAAAATCCTTCGGTCCTGAGGCAGAAGGAGTAGGTAACTGGCGCTAGCCGATTTTACGTAGAGGATTATACACCCCAGGTTCGCGCAGTAACAGTAAACCAGCCTGGGGCCGCCTTAAGTATTCGTAACGGGCCGACACCCAACGGGGGCTCCCGCGGACTTCCTGCCCCTGGCAGAAAAGCCCCGGAAAAACCCTTGGCAGACGTTCCGCTCTAGCGGATACGTCTGCCAAGGGGATCCAGATTCTTTTCTAGGTCGTGCGTCTTCCTGGCTCCCGCTTCCGGGCCTGAGCCAGGTAAGCTCCGCCGCCCACTACCATGAGGATACCCAGCAGAAGCACACCCAGCATCATGCCGGAGGTGGGGGCGAAATCACCCGTTACCGGTGGCTTGGGCGTTGCAGTTGGCGTTATCGTAGGCGTCGCCGTGGGGGTAGGCGTCGCCGTGGGGGTAGGCGTAGCCGTCGGCTCAGGCGTTGGCGTCGGTGTAGGCGTTGGCGTGAGCTCCTCCACGGTCTGAGGGCCAGGGTCCAGGCCGCCCACCGCAAAGAGGCTCAGATGGGCGGTCTGCGCGGCAAGGGTCTGGGCCGCGAGGTCTACAGCAGTGGCCAAGACGCTCCATCCAGAGGTGGCGCCCTCGTAGCTCAGAAGCCTGAGGTTCGTGGCCGTCTTGTCCTTGGCTGCCTCAACATCAGAGGAGGTGTACTTGGCGGTGATGCCCACGGACTTCAGCAGAGTAATAGTGGCCGCTGCACCATTGGTGTCGTAGGTGGCCAGCTCAAAGGCCCGGAACACCTTGGTATTGCCCGTGGACAGTGGGACTCCTGTGGCCACGGGGCTATACACCACCTGGAACGTCTTGGCGGCGACGCCCGTCGGGAAGGAGATAGTCACGCTGCCATCGGGCGCGCTCAGAGTCGTGGCTGCGTTGGGCTGGATGATTTTGGCGGCGCCACCAGCAGGGGCAGCCACCGCTGTCACTTCAGAGGCCGGAACCACCACGGTAGCCACAGGCGTGGGGGTGGGCTCCTCAGCGGCCGGCGGGCTCACAGGGGGCGCCAGCAGGTCCAGGTTCACCGGGGCGTTGGAGGTGCGGACCCGCGCCCGTACGCCATCCACCACCGGTCCCATGAGGTGCAGGCCCGCCACCACGAGGGGCTTCTCGGCACCCAGCCTAACTGCAGCGGGGGCCTGATCCAGGCTAAACTGGTCCAGGGTGAGCTTCTGTCCCGTGGGGAAGGCCAAGGTGCCTCCGCCAACCAGATATTCCTTAGCGGGTAGAGTGCCAGCGGCGGTGGGCTTCAGGAACACCTCTATGGCGTATACCTTCCCCGTTAGGGCCGGGGCCTTGAGGAAGATGTCAACACCCACAACCTCGCCCTGGGTCTGATAGTTCCACCCAAAGTCGGCACCGGCGTCATCAATGAAGGGCGCGTCGGCGTTGTCCGCATTCACTGCGCCGACAACGGCGAGGATGAGGACCAGGAGTAAGATAAGTCCACCAAACAGGACGGGGATGCGGCTTTTCGTCAGCAGCATATCGGGCTACCTCCAGCGGGGCTCACGCTTGAAATCGTAAGGCAATCGTCCAAAGGGCACACCCAGAGTCCTCTGCATCAAGAATGCAAAGCCTTAGGCAGACTAGCATTCGGCTTGCTAAGTGTCAAGGCTTTTTCAACGGGAAAAGGCCGTCTCTCACACTTTCTCCCTCGGAAACCCCTGTAAACCCTGCGCCGTTCCTCAACTCCGAAACCGTCGGGCCACACGCGGCTGCTCCTGGTCCCCTCAGTCCATCCCACGCTCCGCGAGAGCGCCCAGGCGCCTCTGCTCAGGTCCGTCGCGCTCCGGAGCGGTGTTTTTCCCACCCTCAAGACTCGCTGGGGCCGACCTGGCCTGCCCCATCCCTCACGCCCCCCAGGTTCCACTTCCCCTTCCCTAAAACGTAGGCCCCGCCCTTTTGTAAGGTATCGCCCTGCCATCTCCTGCCATCTCCCCCTGTATGCGGGCGACAATATCCATGCCTGCCCTGCACCCTGAATCTGGCACGATTCTAACATCCCAAGGGTAAAGCTACAAGACAGGGAGGGTCCCTTCCTCTGAGAGGGACCCTCCTCCCTGCTGGAACTCTCTTATGGTGGTAGAGGCATAAACGCCGGGATTGGATTCATGCCCCCGGACTTTAACCGGGGGGCGTGAATCCCACAGAAGAGCAAATAGAGCCAAAACCAGGACAGAGGTTGTTCCGACCACTACGTTGAGTTAGAATAGGGCCGCCTGAACAACGTGCGCAGAAAGAGGTGACAGATGGACCTGGTAGAGCAACAGCTCACTCAAAGCAAGGTCATTGCCGTGGTGGGCCTTTCTCCCAACCCTGACCGTGACAGCCACCGCGTGGCCAAATACCTGCAGAGCGTTGGGTACAAGATCATTCCGGTTAACCCCACGGTAGACGAGGTGCTGGGAGAGAAAAGCTACCCGGACCTGAAGTCGGTCCCCACGGCCATAGATATGGTGGACATCTTCCGGAGGTCCGAGCTGGTGGGGCCGGTGGTGGATGAGGCCATAGAGGTGAAAGCCAAGTTTGTCTGGATGCAAGATGGCGTGGTCAACGAGGAATCGGCAGAGAAGGCGAGGGCTGCCGGCATCCCCGTCATCATGAACAACTGAACCCTGCGAGAGCATCGCCGCCGGTACGGCGGCGCCGCCCAGGGTCAAGAGCAAGCGTCTTCCTAGCGCCAGGCTGGGGTTCTGAAGCAGAGCAGGTCCCATGTTCCTGGGGATTAAGGAACTACCTCAAAACCCACCTTGGGACCGCCCCCTGATGGTTATTGACTAAATAGTTGTGCTTCTGCGGTTCTGACTCTCCTCTGGTCCCCTTCCGCTACGGAGGGGGATGGGATTATGGTGAGAATCTGGGCACGGCGGACCCGTGCCCAGATTCTCACGCTTACCAGTTCCCCCTTCCCATGAAGGAAGGGGGATTAAGTAACTATCTCAAAACCCTTCTGTACCGCTCCCTGATGGTGTTTAACTAAGCAGTTGTGCCGCTGTGGTCGTGACCTGTCCCCCTGTGGTCTCCCCCTTCCCTATCTGGGAAGGGGGAACG
>JACQUH010000250.1 GCA_016210375.1 Chloroflexota bacterium | reverse complement strand
TCGTGGCGCCTCCCACGATGCCCGCCGTAGCTATTTCATGGAGCTCGTCCGTCAGGGCTTTGGCGTGTCTCCTCTGGAAGTTGAACTGGAAAGAGGATTGACGTGTGCCAAGCTTCGGGGCTTCATTGATGCGCTCTACCAGGACATCATCTTCGAGTTCAAGCGGGACATGAGGGCCGAGCGGGACAAGGGAAAAGAAGAGCTTGCACGCTACCTGACCTCTCTGGGGGACAGCCAGGTCTACTTCGGCGTGCTCACCGACGGCGTGACGTTTGAAGTCTACATCTTGCGGGGTGGCAGCCTCGAGAGGGTAGACAAGGTCAACCTGGAGCAGATGACGGCGGAGGATGCCTTCTCCTGGTTCGATTCCTTTCTCTTCACGGAGAAACAACTGGCCCCGACCCCGAAGGACGTGCTACGTCGCTTCGGGGACAGCAGCTCTGTGTTCAACTCGTCCTTGCAGCGCCTCTCTCGGATGCTCGCCCGCGTCCGCACGGCCCCTGCGTTTCAGGTGAAGTTCCGAGAGTGGGACAAGCTCTTGGCCAAGGTGTACGGGCACAGTGTGGCGCGGGATGCCCTTTTCCTGCGACACTCCTATCTTTCCGTGTTGGTCAAGCTTTTGGCTCATTCGGCTCTTTTCGCTGACCGCCCTAAGGGGCCAGAGCTCAGGCAGGTCCTTTCCGGCCACGCCTTTGCCAACCTGCCCAATCTGGTCGAGGAGGACTTCTTCTGCTGGGTGCTGGATCAACCCAACGAAGGGGAGGCCCTGGAGTTGCTCCGTGGGCTGGCGCAGCATCTGGCGATCTATGACCTTTCCCATGTGGGCCAGGACCTTCTCAAGGAGCTTTACGAGAACTTGGTGGACGAGGAGACCAAGCACGACCTGGGCGAGGTATACACTCCCGACTGGCTGGCCGAGCTAACGTTGGCCGAAGCCGGATTCGGGCCAGGGCAAAGGTTGCTGGACCCCGCGTGCGGCTCGGGCACGTTCCTGTTCACCGCCATCCGCATCTTGCGCGAACAGGGACTGGTTGGCAAGGAGTTGGTGGAACATGTTCTGGAGAACATCGTCGGAGTTGACGTCCATCCGCTGGCCGTGACCATCGCCAGGGTGAACTACGTTCTGGCGCTGGGGCAGGAGTTGCAGGGCTACGGCAGGCCGGTCGCCATTCCCGTCTACATGGCCGACTCGCTCCAGTCTGTCAAGCCCACCAACATCGGCGCTCTTGTGCCCATCGAGGCGGACTCCAAGAAGAGCGAGACTTTCAACATCCCAGGGGACATGGCTGCCACGCCGGCGCTCTTGGACCGGACCATCGAGCAAATGCGCAGCTTCGCCGAGATGGAAGAAGCGGCGGCCATGGATGGGTTCATGGCTTATCTGAAGGCCCAGGGCATTGAGCAGCACACCACTTTGTGGCGACACAACCTCCGCTTGATGGCCAAGCTCTGCCGGGAGGGACGAGATACCATCTGGGCGTTCATCCTCAAGAACGCCTACCGCCCGGCCTACCTGCGGCTCCGCCCCTTCGACCTTGTGGCGGGCAACCCACCCTGGCTCTCTTATCGCTACATCAGCGACGCGGGCTATCAGAGACAAGTGAAGGAGCTGACATCCCCTCCGACGGGGTACGGGCTATTGAGTACCAGGGACGCGAACCTCTTCACCCATCTGGAGCTGGGCACACTGTTCTTCGTCCTCTCCGCCGATGTCTACCTCAAGAAAGGCGGCGCCATCGCCTTCGTCATGCCTCGCAGCGTGCTCACTGGCGCCAAGCAACATGCCCGGTTTCAAGACATGCTGTGCGGGCACCTGATCCCCGCCCTGGCTCTGGAGAAGGTCCTCGATTTGGGGCAGCCCGAGCGGGGCCAGGGCGTATCACCTTTGTTCAAGGTGCCATGCTGCGTGCTCATCTCCCGGAGAGAGGAAGCGAAAGAGGGCCGGAGGGTGTCCCGTGTGGCTTTTATGGGTGAGCTTTCGGGGAAGAACGTGGCCTGGGCCGCAGCCAGGCCCCATCTGCGCAGGCGGCGGCAGAGCCTCACTGTGGATAAGCTCTTTCCACCGGCCCAGAATCCCAGCCCCTATCTGAAGGACATCAAAGAGGGCGCCACCCTGGTGCCGCGTTCCTTCTGGTTTGTGCGTCCCGTGCCCAGCCCTTATGGCATGGACCAGGAGCGGCCCGAGTGGGAGACCGACCCCGAAGTGGCCAGGACCGCCAAGAAGCCGTGGCAGGGCATCCGTATGTGGGGCTTGGTGGAGGCCCAGTACCTCTATGCCACCCTTCTCAGCCGGCAGCTTCTCCCCTTCGGGTGGACGGGGCTCAGCCTGGTCGCTCTGCCCCTGGAAGAGACACGCGGCGGCCCCCGTATGTTGCGGAAGGAAGGGGTCCTGACCAGGGGGCACGATCGCTTCTACCGGTGGCTCGCAGAGGCTGAGCGAGTTTGGAGCCAGCGAAAGAAACAAGGTACCCGGGAAGACGTGTACGAATGGCTGGACTATCGAAGTAAGCTCACATCTCAGAACCTGACCGGCAGATATACCGTCCTGTACGTGGCGTCGGCCACTTACCTAGCGTCCTTTGTTATCGGGCCGTGGGGGGTTCAGGAGGTATTGGGTTTACCCGCCCGTGGTTTCGTGATAGAGTCAAAGACCTACTTCCATCAAACTCGAAGCAGCAGTGAAGCTCATTACCTCTGCGCCTTCCTGAACAGCCCGTATGCAGACCAGGCCATAAAGAGCTCGCAGACCGGAGGTGCGTGGGGCGCTAGAGATATTCACCGCAGGCCCTTCGAGATGGTCCCCTTCCCCAGGTTCAACCCCAAGGACAAGACACACGTCCGGCTGGCGGAGCTTTCCCAGACTTGCCATGCGAAGGTGGCCAACCTGGCGCCATCTCTCCAGGGCAAGAGCATCGGCCGCCTGCGGTCCCAGGTGCGACAGGCTCTCTCAGCTGAGCTGCAAGAGATCGACACCCTGGTGAGGCAAATCCTCGGGGCAGCGAGCTAAGGGCCTCCTTCAGACGGTTCAAACCGTGGCTGGCCGACACTCCGGCCCACCCCTGTTCGCTTTCACACGGAAACCGTGTTACACTGTTTTCGTGTGAAGAGAGGAGGCGGGCTGTGTCCTTACGCAATGTTACCGTAACTCTGCCTGAGGAGTTGTTGACGCAGGCGAGGCATCTGGCCGTGGACGAGGGCCTCTCACTTTCCAAGTTCCTGGCCATGCTGGTGGAGGAACGGGTCCGCGCTTCTGTTAGGTATCAGGCAGCCCGAGAGCGACAACTGAAGACAATGCGAAAGGGGTTCGACCTGGGAACTGGCGGCCGGGCCACGTGGACCCGCGACGAACTGCATGAGCGTTGAGTTCAGCGACTCCAATGTCATTGTCTACGCCTATGACATTGCAGGCGGCGACAGGCGCGGGAAAGCGATGGAGCTCTTGGAGCGACTGTCGGATTCGAATGACGGGGATCTCAGCATTCAGGTGCTTCAGGAAGTCTACGTCACTCTCACCCGAAAGGTAGCCAGGCCGTTGGCAGCGCCCCGGGCCCGGGAGGTTGTGCAGGACCTGGCCCTGTGGCGCGTCTTTCGGCCCTCGCCCGATGACGTGCTAGCTGCCATGGACCTGTCTGCGCAGTGGCGGCTTTCCTTCTGGGATGCCATGATAGTTACAGCAGCGCGCCAGGTCGGGGCTGCCATCCTCTGGTCGGAAGACCTGAATGACGGGCAAGTCTACGACGGCGTGGTCGTTCGGAATCCCTTTCGTTAGGCGGATACAGTAGGGGAGCCAGAATGCCGTTGGAGGGCAGTGAACATGGCCAAAGGCGCGGGCGCTGTCGGAGGTACCTTCTGGTTCGCTGGCTGGCTATTCACCATCACCTTCGCTCAACTCGCATGGTGGAAGATCATACTGGGCATTGTCGTGTGGCCGCTGTTCCTGGGGCAGGAGCTGAGATAGGGCCACGGTAAGTCCTGGGCCGGAGTATATAGGGCGGACCGGAGCGGGTGACCCGTTGGCCGCTCCGTCCCCGCGTTGCCGGTCCAACCACAGGTCACCCGTAGCTTCTCCAGCCAGCCGACGGGCTGCGCGTCAGTGCGCTATCATGGTCAGAGGAGGACTGCCATGATCCGTCAACATGCTCGCCTCTTGATTCGTGGCGCCTGCGCGGACGACTTGGATACGTTGTCCCGGTTGATCACGGACGCCTATGAGGAGTACCGGGGCTCCCTTCCGGCCTGGGCCTGGGAGGAGTACGTCCGGGATATAACGGACATACGCCGCCGAATGGAAAACGGGGAAGTGATCGTTGCCGAAATAGGCGGCCGCCTGGCGGGCACGATCACCTTCTATCCCGATGGAAGATTGACAGAGGAAGGTTGGCCCGAGGGCTGGGCTTCCGTCCGCGTGCTGGCCGTTCACCCCGACGTCCGCGGAATCGGCGTCGGTCGGGGTCTGATGGAGGAGTGCTTCCGTCGTTGTCGGGAGAGGGGCATCCGCACCGTGGGCCTGCACACCAGCCGGCTCATGGTCGTGGCGCGCGACATGTACTTGCGCATGGGGTTTCAGAGTGCGCCCCAGTACGATTTCCGTCCTGCCCCTGACATCGTGGTCGAGGCTTTCCGCCTGGACCTGTAGCCGCCGGACGCCCGGCGAGCCTGCCAGTGGGGAAGGGGGGACTCGGACCGCCACACCTTTCGGTATCCCGACCCGAGTCGGGACTCGTCTGCCGTTCGGGGAAGGTGTGCAGGTACTTCGACGGGAGTGCGCTTGTTGCGGTTTAGGGGAGTGGGGAAGGGGGGACTCGGACCCCCACGCCTTGCGGTATCCCGACCCGAGTCGGGACTGTCTGCCGTTCGGGGTAGGCGAGTAGGTACTTCGGCGGGAGTGGGCCTGTTTGGGTTTGCGGCAGTGGAGCAATCCGGGACATAGAGAAAACCCGATAAGCGCTTCCGAAGCGGAAACTAGGGCCTGAACCCATCTATACATGGCGTCTTAAATAACTGCGCATAATCGGCGCAGTGTTTCGTTGCCGGTTTGCCATGGCTCAAAGACCTCTTCGACTCCCTCGGCGCCATCGCCGAGGGTAGGAAAGTACTGATTGTGCGTAGCCTTGCGGCGGGTCAACTTCCACACTCGTTCGATAGGATTGAGCTCAGGACTGTATGGGCGAAGGAAGTCCACCGCAAAGTCAGGCATGGCGCGGGTTCGCCAGTCTTCATGCAGGGAACCGTGATGGTACTTGGCGTTGTCCAGGAGGACGACAACGCGGCGGCCGGAGTGACAACTGGCCTGGCGCAGCTTCTTGAGGAAAGGGAAGAAGGTCTCTGAGTTGAATACGACATCCTCCCGCTGGAAGACGAACTTGCCATCGCGCAGACGGACGGCGCCAAAGTACCCCACGCTGTCACGCGTGGGGTGGTGTAGAAGCACGGGATCCTTAATCTCGGGTGGTACCCACATCCGACATCGGGAGCCATGCTGCTGGAAGTGGACCTCGTCGGCGGACCACACGTCAATCCCCGGATCCCCTGCCCATTCGCGGAGTTTTTTTATAGCGTGATTGCTCCTCTGGGTCGGCCTTGGCGATCTCCGGGCGGGGCTTGCGAAGACGGAAGTCCAACTGCCGAAACAAGCGCTGACACTGCCGCACACCCAGGGTTATGCTCCATTGCTGATGGATAAGCTCCGCCAGCGTTTTGCCATCCCACAGATTGCCCACCAAGCCAAAGTCTCTGGGGGTACTTCTCAGGGCAGCATCAATC
>JACQUH010000248.1 GCA_016210375.1 Chloroflexota bacterium | reverse complement strand
GCACGAAAGAGGGCGGGCCATGGCCCGCCCTCTTTCGTGCCTGTATCTACTTCTTCTACTCCCTTATCGGCAAGCTCCCCCAGGTAATTCCCGAGGGGTCGCTCACGAGTTTCTTTTCTTTGATCATCTCCCGCACCTTCAGCAGCGTGGCGTTCGCCTCGCTGGTCACCATCACCCACTCTGGCGGCTCCGGTATCCAATACGGCGAGGTGATACGAACGATCTTGTTCTCCTTGGCGCTGAAGTAGATGCCTATCTTCGTGGCGTCCATGGGGGTTACCTCCGTTTTGGAGTATTGTGCGCTAGCCTATTGTAGCAAGGGTTGTCAACCACCTGGCAGACATCCTCTGTGGGGAGTTCCGCTTGCTATTGCCGCGTTTTGCATCCCCCGAATGACGGCATCTGCCTAAATGACCTAGTAACTATCTCAAAACTCTTGTGTACCGCCCCCTGAAGGGGGCGGCTTCAAGCCGCAGCCTGAAGAGCCTGCCCTGAGCGAAGCCGAAGGGCTGGGGCTTGATGGCGCCCCCGTTGCATTATCAACCAGACACTTTTGGTGTTGTGGTTCTGACCTAACCCCCTGTGGCTCCCCCTTCCCCTGCGGGAAGGGGGAGCCACAGGGGGTTAGGTAGTCAATGACCATCAGGGTGCGGCACACCAGAGTTTTGAGATAGCTACCTATTCCACCGTCACGGTCTTGGCCAGGTTGCGGGGCTGGTCTACATCGCAACCCCGTTCCAAGGCCATGTGGTACGCCAGGAGCTGCAAGGGCACCACGTTGACGATGGGCGACACGAGGTACGGAGTTGACGGCATCTCTATCAGTCCATCGGCAACCCCCGCGAGGTCGTGGTGGCCCTGGGTCACTAGGGCGAGCACCTTGCCCCCCCGGGCCTTCACCTCTTGGATATTGCTGCGCATCTTGTCGTACAGGTGGTCCCGGGGGGCCAGCGCCACCACAGGCATGTCTTTGCTGATGAGGGCGATAGGCCCGTGTTTCATCTCGCCGGCGGGGTAGCCTTCAGCGTGGATATAGCTCACCTCTTTCAGCTTCAGCGCCCCCTCCATAGCCACTGGCATGTTGATGCCCCGGCCAAGGTAGAGGAAGTTGTAGTAGTCGGCGTACTCGTGGGCCAGCCTCCCGAAGGCTTCCCTTTGCTCCAGCGCCTGGCCAATAAGCCTGGGCGCCGAGGCAAGGTCGTTCAGCAGCCCCGTCATGCGGGCCTGGTCCACCGTACCCCTGACCTTGCCCAGATACGTCGCCAGCAGGTACAGGGCCGCCAGGGAGCCGGTAAGGCACTTCGTGCTGGCTACCCCAATCTCAGGCCCAACGCCAATAAACACCGTCCCGTGGGCCATGCGCGTCGTCTGGCTCCCCTCCACGTTGCAGATGGTGATCTGCTTGGCGCCAGAGCGGGCTGCTTCTTCCATGGCCCCCAGGGTATCCGCCGTCTCGCCCGACTGGCTCACCGACACCACCAGGGTGCGGCTGTCCAGGATGGGGTTCCGGTACCGGAGCTCCGAGGAGTTGTCAATCTCCGCGGGGACTCCGGCTATCTGCTCCATGTAGTAGCGTGCGACCATGCAGGCGTGGAGGCTGGTGCCCATGCCGGTGAGGACGATGCGGTTCACCTCGCGCACCTGGGCAGGAGTGAAGGGGAAGTCCGGGAGGAGTACATCGGCGGGTTCAAAGGAGACCCGTCCGCCGATGGCCCGGTGGACCGTGCCCGGCTGCTCCATAATCTCCTTCAGCATAAAGTGGCGATATCCGTCCTTGGCGATAGCCACGGCGTCGTAGGGCGCGGCCTGGGGCGATTTGTGTATCGGGGCGCCCTGGACTGAGCGGAACCTGGCCTCGCGAGCGTCCACCGAGACCATCTCGCCAGGCGCCAGGAAGGCCACCTGAGAGGTGTGAGGAAGAAGCGCTGGCAGGTCGCTGGCCAGAAACATCTCTCTCTGGCCGTAGCCGACCGTGATGCCGCCGGCATTGCCAAGCCGGAACGCCACCAGGGTGCCCGGCTCCTGCACGTTCATGGCCACCACCGCCTGGGCCCCCTGTATGCGCTGCGCCGTCATCCGTACCGCCTCTTCAAAGACGAGGCCCCGGCCCATGAGCGATTCCATGAGATGGGCGATGACCTCGCTGTCCGTCTCGGAGGTGAACCTGTGGCCCTCGGCCTGGAGCCGTTCCTTGAGCTCCAGGTAGTTCTCCACGATGCCGTTGTGGACTATGACCACATTTTTGTTACTGTCTGTGTGGGGGTGGGCGTTCACTTCAGTTGGGCCACCATGGGTGGCCCAACGCGTGTGGCCGATGCCAGAGAACCCCGTGGGCGCCGCCCCTTTCATGGACTCCACCAGCACGCTCAGCTTGCCCGAGGCCTTGCGCACGGTCAACGCCTTGCCTGACTCCACCACGGCGATACCCGCGCTATCGTAGCCCCGGTATTCCAGGCGGCTGAGGCCGTCCAAGAGAATCGGGGCCGCAAGGCGGTCCCCCACGTACCCTACAATGCCACACATACGGATGCTCCTAATGAGAGGCGATTTCAAGGACGCCTTCCGGGTTCGCGGAGGTTCTCTCCCCCTCTCCTTTGATGGGAGAGGGAGGTCATTACTTCGTTTCCCTTACGCGTGCCGCGGATTGAGAATAGGCAGACGCTTATTGCCCCTGCGCCGCCGCCTTTGTCTTCGCCCCGTACGCGCCCTGGTACTCCTCCGGCAGCAGGGCCGCCACCCGCTGCATCACCATATCCGTAAGGGAGTCCAGAACAGCGCCGCTTACTTTACCATCAATCGGGGGCAAACTAAAGGGCTGCCCAATGTTCACCATGAGCCGGCAGAAGGGAAAGGGGATTCTGGCCAGGCTGCGTACGTTCTCCGTGCCGGTGATGCCCACCGGGAGGATGGTAGCCTGGGTCTTCAGCGCCAGGTACGCCACGCCGCTGTTGGCCTTGCGCATCCCCCGGGGGCTCCGGGTCCCTTCAGGGAAAATGGCCACGGCCCTCTCCTCCTCCAGTCGCCGTATCATCCATCGCAGCGCCACCACGTCCCGGCCATTCCTGGCAAGGGGATGCATCCCCCACGCCCGCATGAGAGCGCCCATCACTGGGTTCTTGAACAGGCCCTCCTTTGCCACGAAGCAGATCCTCCGGCGCAACGATGCCACCAGGACCGGCGGGTCCGCGTTGGACTGATGGTTGGCCACCACCAGCAGCCGTCCCCTGGGAGGCACGTTCTCTCGCCCCTGAACGTCCCATCGGGCGAAGAGAGTGAAGCACACCTGCGCGAACCCCTTGCCTGTGTGGTAGAGCACTGCCATTAGCGCCGCCTCACTATGGATAGCAGAAAGTCCGCCACTTGCTCCACCGTCATGCCATCGGTTACCACTACCCGGGCGTCCCATGCGGGCCGCAGAGGCGAAGCCTCCCGCTCTGAGTCCAGCTTGTCCCTGCGTTGGAGGTCCGCCAGCACTTCCTCATAGGAGACCTCTGCCCCGTTCACCCGGAGGTCCGCAAGGCGGCGGCGAGCGCGCTCCTGCAAGGAGGCCGTCAGGAAGATCTTGAACGGCGCATCGGCCAGCACCACGGTGCCAATATCTCTCCCCGCCATCACCATGCTCCCTCCCTGGGCAAGGCGGCGCTGCTGTGCCACCAGCACCTCTCGTACCCCCGACACCTGGGAGACCAAAGAGACCGCCTGCTCAACCCTGGGATCCCTTAGGTGGGGAGTGACGTCATTCTCGCCCAGCAGCACCCTGGTCCCGCACCCATCCTGGAAAAGCAACTCCACGGGCCGCTCCCGGGCCAATCGCAGGAGGTGGGGGACATCTGTTGGGGACACCTTGGAATCCACGGCAGCCCACGTCAGGGCGCGATACATCACGCCTGTGTCCAGAAACCGGTACCCAAGCTTCTGGGCCAGCAGCTTGCCTACCACCGTCTTGCCGGAGGCTGCTGGGCCGTCAATGGCGATAAGGGGACCTTCGTTGTCGCTAGATGCCACAATGCTCCTCAAACCCCGGCGATCTGCCTCGGAAGAGGGCATTCAGGCCAGACCCCCGCTGCCCCGTTCTTTCGGCGTTGGGCGCGCCGCACTGGAGGGAATTATAGGCCGCCCCCGATAGGGCAAGCAAGCTCGTGCCCGCTGCCGGCCCTGTTTGCTCTTTGGGGTGTTCAGCATCGCCCCGACTGGTCATGGACCAAATACTCGTTCTGCTGCGGTTCAGACCTCTCCCCCTGTGATCCCCCTCTCCTTCCAGGAGAGGGGGACGATAATCTGAGGAATGGGTGTGATGCGCATCTGCCGCATCACACCCATTCAAACCTATCTTCTCCCCCTTCCCGTGCGGGAAGGGGGAGCCAGAGGGGGTTAGGTCGGAACCCCAAACCGGGCGCTTTAGTGCCAGGGGATGGTACCACCACCAAGAGAGCCAGCAGACCTCAGGGCAGAAAGCTATCCCCCCCTTTGCAGCCCTTGCCCGGTGGGGCACAGGTCCAACAGAGGGCAGCCCTGGCACAGAGGCAGCTTGCGGCAGGCCACCTTGGCGTGGCGGTCCAGGAGGGCATGGTACTCGTTAAACAGGGAAGCATCGGGCGGCAGGTTAGCGTGGAAAACGGCCTGGAAGGCGTCGTAGGCATCCCCCTTCGGGGCGATGCCCAGGCGGCCAAGGATGCGCCTGGTGTAGGCGTCTATGACGAAAGAGGGCGTGCCCGCGGCGTACAAGAGGATGTCGTCCGCCGTCTCCTGGCCGATGCCGTAGATGGAGAGCAGCTCCCGCCGCAGCGCCACAGGGTCCTGACGGAGCAGAGCGGCCAGGTCATCCCCGTACCGCTGGCCCAGGTGCTGGGCGAAGGCCTTGAGCTTGCGGGCCTTGGTGTTGAAGTAGCCGCTGCTCCGGATGAGCTGCGCCAGCTCCTCCTGAGGCAGCTCCCGTATGCGGCTAGGGGCCAGGGCTTGCGCCGCCTTGAGGCGGGCCAGGGCACGGTCCACATTTGCCCAGGCCGTGTTCTGGGTCAGGATAGCGCCAACGATGACCTCCCAGGAGTCTTCCGCACCGGGCCACCAGCGCTGAGGACCGTAGGCCCCGTAGAGGCGCTGGTAGATACCGAGAATGACACTGGGCGATGGGGAGTTCATAACCTTCTTGTGGGGCGGAAGGCCCATAGAAACTATCTCAAAGCTCTTGTGTACCGCCCCCTGATGGTCATTTGCAAAATAATCTGCCAATTGGGTTCAGACGTAACCCCCTCTGGCTCCCCCTTCCCGCACGGGAAGGGGGAGAAGATTGGTTTGAATCGGGTAGGATGCGGCAGAGCCGCATCCTACCCGATTCCTAGATTCATTGTCCCCCTCTCCGCCGCGGAGAGGGGGACTACAGCGGGAGAGGTTGAGTCTCATTGGCATCATAATTTATCAAAGACCATAAGGGGGCGGCTTCAAGCCGCAGCCTTCAGGCTGCGGTGAAAAAACCATTCTGAGATAGATACTTCGTCAGGCCCAGAGCAGGCTGTTGCGCCCCTACGGTGGTCATTACAACGCCACAGGCAGGCGGCCGGCCAGGGTCATCTCCTCAAGCGTGACGCGGCAACCATAGGCGTACACCTCCATGCCCTGGCGGGCAGCCCCGCGCAGCGCCGCGCCAAAGGCCAGGTCTGCCGCATCGTTGGGCCTGAAGGCATCCGCGTCGGCCCGTTGGACGACGAAGACCACGGCCCCCCGGTGACCCTGGGCCACCGCCCGCGCCAATGCCTGGACATGCCTTCGCCCGCGAGTAGTGGGGGCGTCCGGAAACATGGCGGCGCCTTGCTCCACCAGGGTAACGGACTTGACCTCCACGTAGCAGCGGGGGCCACTCCCCGTCAGGAGCAGGTCCAGGCGGGAGTCCTCAAAGGTCTGCTCCCGCAGCATCTGTGTGTATCCCTGGAACTCCGGCAAGAGCCGCTGCTGGAGCCATTCGCAGGCCAGGCCGTTGGCGTTGCGAGAGTCAGCGGAGACCAGGAGGCCGTCCAGGTCTACCAGGCACAGGTCGTAGCGGGTCTTGCGTACCCTGCCCTCTGCGGCCCGGGCCAGGAGCACGTGGTTGCCGGGTTGCAGCAGCTCTCGCAGCCGGCCGGAGTTGGCGACGTGAACCAGCGTCTCCGCCCCGTTCAGGCGCACCAGGGCAGCGAAGCGGTTGAGCCGGGCGAGGAAGGTGGCTTCCACCAGGGGAGAGGGGAGCTGCATAGTGGCATTGTACTCCCTTGCCCCCTGTCTCGGGGCCAGCTACACTGTGGGCAGTGAGAGGAGGAAGCATGCCTACCTTCCTGGAGCGCCTGGACGCCGGCTGCGCCGCGGCCAAGAGCCTGGTGTGCGTGGGCCTTGACCCGGACCCTTCCCTGATGCCAGTGCAGAACGTCCTGGCCTTTAACAAGGCCATCGTAGACGCCACGGCAGAGGTTGCCTGTGCCTACAAGCCCAACTTCGCCTTCTACGAGGCGCTGGGGCTGCCGGGGCTGAAGGCTCTGGAGCAGACTATCGCCCACATCCGGCGGGCTGCGCCGAAGGCCGTCGTCATCGCCGACGCCAAGCGGGGCGATGTGACCAATACCGCGGCGGCCTACGCAAGAGCGCTCTTTGAGGTATGGGACGTGGACGCCGCCACCGTAAACGCCTTCGGGGGAAGAGACAGCGTAGACCCCTTCATAGCCTACAGCGATAGAGGGGTCCTTATCTGGTGCCGCTCTTCCAACCCGGGGGCCAGGGACTTCCAGGACCTGGTGGTAGGCTCCCCCGAGGGCGGCGTCGGTCATGCCACACCCTTCTATGAAGCGGTGGCAAAGTCAGCTACGGCGTGGAACGTCAAGGGAAACGTGGGCCTCGTCCTTGGGGCCACCTACCCCAGTGAGGTCAAGCGAATCAGGAGCCTCTGCCCCACGTTGCCCTTCCTTATCCCTGGCATTGGCGCCCAGGAAGGGGCATTGCAGGAGGCGGTGCGCTACGGCGTGGACGCTGCTGGCCGGCGGGCCATCATCAACTCCTCGCGCGGGGTCATCTACGCCTCCCGGGGCGCAGATTTTCCGGAAGCGGCCCGGCGCGCCGCCGGCCAGCTCCGGGACGCCATCAACGCCGTGCTGGCAGAGGAGGGCAAGGGATGGTGATGGAGTTCCGCCTGGAGGACGTGGTGCGGCTCCGCAAGGTGCATCCCTGCGGCAGCTACCAGTGGACGGTGGTGCGCCTGGGAGCGGACATCGGTTTGCGATGCCTGGGCTGCGGCCGGCGCATCCTCATGCCTCGCAGCGAGCTGGAGCGGCGCATCAGGGAAGTGCGCCGCCCCGGGGTGGCCGAGGCATAGGAGGCAAAGGGTGGGTCGCGTAACAGTCACCCGCGATGAGTTCTGTTTGCTTTTGCGTGGTATTGAATCCCCCCGACTGAAGTCGGGGGTTGGGTGAACTTGAAACCTGGCACTTTAGTGCCAGGGGGCAGTTCCACCACGACAAAGCAAACGGAACCCCGCGATGCCCTTTGTTGACACCCCACGGGCAGGGCATAATAATGAAGGGTGCCCTTTGATGATGGCCTCAAGGAGCCGCTCATGCAAGAGATGGTCATTGACAGCATCCGAGTGAGCTTATCCAACTATCAGCGCGTCGTTATCCTGAAGGAGAAGAACGCTGATCGGTACCTGCCTATCTGGATTGGACCGGCCGAGGCCGACGCCATCGCCGTGAAGCTCCAGGGGGTGACCGTGCCCCGGCCCCTGACCCACGATTTGCTCCGTTCCATCATCTCCACCCTGGGCGCTGGCCTGACCCATATCGTCGTAAGCGACCTTCAGAACGACACCTTCTACGCCAAGCTGGGCCTGCAAGTGAACGGCAATCGCATAGAGGTGGACTCTCGCCCCAGCGATGCCATTGCCCTGGCAGTGCGAGCCCAGGTCCCCATATTCGTAGAAGAGTCGGTGCTGGAGAAGGCGGGGATCCTCCTGGACGAGTCCGGCAAGCCCGTCTTGCCGGAAGAGCGGGGACAGCCGGGAGCAGAGGAGGTAAAGGAAGAGGACCTGAGGCGCATGTCCGCCTTCACGGAGTTCATCAAGACCCTGGACCTGGAGGACCTCGGCAAGGGCCAGGGCCAGCCAGGCGCCTGAGACCTGGACTGCCTGTATGACCGCGAGCGACGCTCCTCCTGTTGTGAGGAGCGTCTTTAGGTTTGGCGGTCCCCCGATTGCAGCATCGTCTCCCGGCGTCCTCCTGGGCGAGCCGGCCTTCCGCCAGAGGACATGCTCCTTTGGGGCCTGGACACGGCGGGAGGGCGCACCTGGTGAAAGAGGGCGGGCGCTCCCCGCTTTCCTTTGCGGGAAGCGTTGACCGCCTCCTGCGCTTGTGATAGACTGCGCAAGGTCTGGGCAGGATGGGCACTCGTAAGCTGATGCTCGCAATGCGCCTCGTTGGGCTGGGGTGGTATATTGCTTTATGCATAGTTGTGGGCGTTGGCGGCGGAATCTGGCTAGATAACCGACTGAAAACGTTGCCTTTGTTTACACTCCTGGGCGTTCTTCTGGGGAGTATTCTGGCCTTTTACGGGGTCTACAAGATGGTTGTACCCCTCGTCGCCGGGGATAACAACAAGGCCAATTCCAAGGACGGCTAGCGTGGTGTCCTTGAAGTTCGCAGCACATGTCATTCTGAGCGTCAGCGAAGAATCTGGGGTGGAGGGTTACCTCCTCGCCAGATGCTTCACTTCGCTCAGCGAGACGAGCGTGGCACCCATTATTCCACGAATCAGCGAAGCAGGCAGCAGGGAGCAGGAGCATTGAGCGCCTCAGCAAAACGAGCGCTGATGATCGTCCTGGCGGGGGCCTTTGTCCTCCTGATCGTTGGCTTTGTCATGGGGGCCATCGGCTCCAAGCTGTTTGGAGGAGAAGAGGCGGAGCCCTTCATCCCCAGGCCAGAGGTGCACCTGCCCCCTCAGGCCGTTCTTGCCGCCGATGCCGAGGAGGTTGAGGCAGCCCACAAGCTGCCCGGGCGCTTCATCCTCACCAACACGCTGCTCTCCTCCTGGATCGCCACCGCCGTCCTCCTGGTGCTTTTCTTCTTCGGGACCCGCGGGCTGCGGGCGGACAAGGCGCCCAGGGGTATCCAGAACTTCGTGGAAGGCATCATCAGCGCCATGTACAGCTTTGTGGAGGGGGTAGCGGGCAGAGAGAACGCCCGCCGCTTCTTTCCTCTCTTCGCTACGATATTCCTCTTTGTGCTGTTCAACGCCTGGCTGGGCCTCCTGCCTGTCTACCCCAGCCTGGGCTTCAAGGAGCACGGAGAGATCGTTCGCCACCTGCTGCGCCCTGCAGGCACAGACCTCAATATGCCCCTGGCCCTGGCCATAGTGTCCTTCGTCTTTGTGGAGTTCTGGGGCGTGCGGACCCTGGGCCTCGGCTACCTCGGCAAATTCTTCCGGTTCGGCAATCTCCTGCGCGGGCAGATCTTCCAGGGGTTTATTGATATCTTCGTGGGCATCCTGGAGCTCCTGAGCGAGTTCATCCGCATCGTGAGCTTTACCTTCCGGTTGTTCGGCAACATGACCGCCGGAGAGATCCTGCTTCTCGTGACTGCTTTCCTTATTCCCTTCGCCTTCGCCTTACCTTTCTACGGCCTTGAGCTGCTGGTGGGCTTCATCCAGGCCCTCATCTTCTCCGGCCTCACCCTGGTGTTCGTTGTCCTCGCTATCCAACCCCACGAAGGGGAAGAGGGCCACGGCGGGCATTAGCTCACGAATCAGATTGACAAGGGGAACGCACATGCCTGTAGAACTCGTCTTCGTCATGGTGGTTGTGCTCATCGGCATCGCAGGGGCCACACTGGGGCTGACCATATACGGGATATCGTCTCGGCAAGACTAGGAGACTGTGTCTGGACCTACTTGGCACCGCCCTGAAGGTTATTGACTGGAAAGATGTTCACTCCAACCCCCCGACTAACAGGCTGCGGAAAAAGGGGAGTGCAGAGGGGCATAGCCCCT
>JACQUH010000013.1 GCA_016210375.1 Chloroflexota bacterium | reverse complement strand
GGCCCAAGGCCCTACACCGATCACGCCCATGTCAATAACCCTAATCCCTTCCAGCGGTCCCTTGCCCATAAGATCCCCCTTTACCTGGATGTGAATTATTGGTGCATTTAACCATTGATGCCGTGACCCTGTCAAGGGGTGGGACGTTGGGGTGACTGTTACACTCCCGGTTGACAGGCTGGCTTTTCCCCTCATCCCGGCCTCCTCCCACGGGGGGAGAAGGGGAACTCCCTCTCCCTGGATGGGCCTTGCCCGAAAAATACGAGCCTGCAAGGGAAGGTGGAGGAAACCGCAGAGCCTGTCCTTGAGCGGAGCGAAGGATTTCCCCTGGGATCGTAGGGGTATCCCTTACGAACATTTGAGGCGAGTGGGTGGGAATAACGAGATTCGCCACTGCCCTCGCAACGGGGCGAATTATCGGGCAAAGCCCCCTTGATGGGAGAGGGAAGGGTGAGGGTGAAGCCAACCCTACCTGTAAAGTCACGACGTTGAGTGACTGTTGCAGGTCGGGTTGGTGGCGGTTGGTTCCCATGTTAGCCTGGCTGTTCCCACTATCCGGCTGGCATGTCTTTTCCCTTCAGGGCATGGTTATGAGCCGGCAGACCAGGAGGGCATGGAGTCGGCGGGAGGGCCGCTGGTCAGGGCTTGCTGGCGCTCGCCCGTGGCGTCCATGAGGAAGAGGTCGGCAGTGCCGTCGCGATAGGAGGTGAAGACGATGCGCCGGCCGTCAGGCGACCAGGCAGGTTCAAGGTCCGGGAAGGCGTTTAAGGTGAGGCGGACAAGCTGGGTCCCAGTGGTACGCACCACGTACACTTCCGGGTTGCCATCGCGCTCGGAGACGAAGGCAAGCTTGCGGCCGTCGGGGGACCAGGCAAGGCCGTACTCCGGGGCGCTGGTGTCGGTGATGCGCTTCTGGTGGGAGCCGTCGCTGTCCATGATGTAGACCTCTGCGTTGCCGTCGCGCTGGGAGAGGAAGGCGATTTTGTCTTGCTTCGGCGACCAAAGAGGGGTAGAGTCAGCCTGCTGGGTGAGGCGCAGGTAGTTCACGCCCAGAGGGTTGTGGACGTAGATGCCTAGGACTGCCGGGTTCGCGGAGGCCACGGCGATCCACTGGCTGTCCGGTGACCAGGAGAAGGCATCGGTCAAGGGAAGGTCAAAGACAACGGGGGCATCGCCGCCGCCATCTGCCAGGACAGAGTGGATGGTTACATTCCCGTCCTTAGGGGTTATGCTGTAGGCGATGCGCTTCCCATCGGGGGACCAGCGGGGGTGGGAGATAGCCCCGTCGGTCTCCACCAGGGCCCGAGGATTCCCGCCCTCGCGGTCGGCCACCACGAGAAGGGTGCGGTCCTTGCGTCGGGATACATAGAGGTAGCGCCGGTAGTCGGGAGACCAGCTAGGCGAGTAGCTAAGGCCCTCCGCCGGCGAAAGACGCTGGAGGTCTTCGCCGCTGGAGGTGATGGAGTACACTGCCAGGTCTCCCTCCCGGTTGGAGGAGAAGAGAACCCGGTCCCGCTGGGAGGTGAAGCCGCAGGCAGCCAGCGAGGCACCGAGGACCATGAGAAGCACGATGGCTACGAGGTGGGACGTCTTTGCCAGGTGTGTATCTTGAGATGGAAAGCTTGACCGCTCACCCACCCGCAGGTTCGGCGCGGAGGGCCAGCGGGTCGTGCCGCAAAGGGGTCCGAAAGGTGTAACCATACGGATGCTGATTGTAGTTTGGTTTTGCCAGGGCCACAAGGTTCCTGCTGCCAAAGAGCTGACGGACTCCCATGATTCAAGAAGAGGTGGCGCCCAGCTTTCAAGCGCCTCTTTCCGGGACTGAAACACCGCTCAAGGGCGCAGGGTGATCGCGCGAGACCTGGCGGAGAGGAGAAGCAACGATGACACAAGGCCAGAGGCAGGAAGAGGAGAGGGTCTACAACTGGGACGTGATGCAGATTGGGCACACCTGTTCCCCCATGACAACGCCCATTACCAGGGAGAGCATTGCCAGCTATGCGCGGTCGGTGCAGAACAGCAACCCTGTCTACTACGATGACAATGCGGCCCGGGCGGCGGGGTTTGAGGGCGTCATTGGAGCGCCTACCATGTGCTATGCCTATGCGCCGATGCGGCGGGCGGACATCATGAACCAGAACGGTTACACCTCCCCGGAGCAAGCCAAGCAGAACCCGCGCAGCACACCCTTTGCTGGCACAGAGATCGTGTTCCAGGGCGTGCCAGTGCGGCCGGGAGACACCATCATGAGCACCAGCACGCTGGACAACCGCTGGGAGAGCCGCTCTGGCAACCGGTTCGTGTCTTTCCGCATCCTTGCCTACAACCAGCGGGGAGAAAAGGTTGTGGAGTACCTGTACAACATCATCTGGGAGTACACCCGAGGCCAGAAGGGCCGGGGGTGAAAGGAGGGAAAGGGAGGGGGGTTAGGTTCAACCTCACCCCCTGTGGTCCCCCTCTCCTGCGAGGAGAGGGGGACGCAAGAGTGAAGAATCGGTGTATGCGGCAAGGCTGCATCACACCGATTCAAACCAATCTTCTCCCCCTTCCCGGGCGGGAAGAGCCTGTCCTTGAGTCCCGATGGAATCGGGACGAAGGAGGGAGCCAGAGGGGGTTAGCTCGGAACCCCCGTTGGCAGATTATTTCGTCAATAACCATCAGGGTGCGGTACACCGCAGCCCTGCAACGACACGAGAAGGAGCGCACCATGAGCACCATCACGGCGTCCAAAGCAACCTTTGACTCCCTACAGGTGGGGGACGAGCTGCCGAAGCTGCAGAAGACGGAGACCCAGGAGTCCATAAACAGCTATGGCCCCCTGAACCGTCGCGGCGAGCCACCCGCCACGGTGGGCAGGAACCTGCACACCGACGAAGAGTACGCCCGGCAGGGGATCTTCGCTGGCACGGTGAACCAGGGGGTGGTCACCTGCGCTTATATGGTAGAGACGCTGCAACTGGCCTTCTCTACCAGGAGCGTGCTGAACAGCACCTTTACCATGCGGGCGCTGGAGCCTTTCCGCCCGGGGGACGTGGTGACTTTCGGCGGCGCGGTGTTGGCCAAACGCGAAGAGGGGGGGAAGCGCCTGGTGGATGTGGAGGTTCGCGGTGTGAACCAGATGGGCCAGACCATCGCCACAGCAATGGTCACCGTCCCCCTGTAGAGAGGGGACTGGTTGGGCCGGCTACAGGGCAAAGAGGGGGTTAGCCCTGGTGATGGTCCGCTGCTCTCTGGCAACTCCCTGGCGAAGGTACTTGGGCAGGTTGAAGAGGCCGTAGTGGGCGGCGCCATCGTAGAAGCGAAGCTCCCTGGTCAGACGGGTAGCGATGCGGGCGTCTATCTCCTCCTTGGAGAGGGAGAAAGGGTCGTACCCTTCGCCAGCGACGATAAAGCCCCACATCAGGCCGAAGGAGGGGATGTGGACGCCGCAGGGGGCCATTGTGGGGAAGACTGAGGCAATGGTGTGGTGGATGGCAGTGAAGACCTCGTGATAGGACATGGGGCCGGCGGGGCCCGCTTGCACTACCATGAGGCCGCCGGGGTTGAGGCGCTGGCGCACCAGGGTGTAGAACTCCTGGGTGTAAAGGAGGTACGCTGGGCCGGCCTCCAGCGGGTCCGGCACGTCAATGATGATGCAGTCGTAGCGGCCGGTGTGGTCTTGCAGGTACTGGGCGGCGTCCTGGTGCACCAGGGTGAGCCGCGGGTCCTGGAAGGCCCCCTGATGATGCCCGGGGAGGAACTGTTTGCACAGCTCCACCACCTCCCGGTCCAGGTCCACCATGGTGACGCGCTCTATAGACCTATGGGAGAGCACCTCCCGCAGGGTGGCGCCTTCGCCTCCGCCGGCGATGAATGCCGAACGGGGCCTCTCCAGGGCAAGGAGAGAGGGCTGAACCAGGACTTCGTGGTACACGAACTCGTCGGCCTCAGACGACTGGGTTCGGCCGTCCAGCACCAGGGAGCGGCCAAAGGGCACAGTTTCCAGGACCTCTACGTGCTGGTAGAGGGTGTCGCCGACGTACAGGACCTTTGCCAGCTCGGATACCAGGAGCAGGCTAGGGGTGATGTACTCAGAGTACCACCGGGTAGGGGACTGAGACATGACAGGGCCTACCTCGTGGCGCCGGCCACCGGGGCTAGCACCCCGCGCTGAATCTCCATCATGGAGTGGTCCTTGGCCTCAAAGCTCCGAATGATGAGGTCGGCGGCGGCGCGGGGAGAAAAAGAGGTGCCGCAGGTGAAGATGTCCACAGCGGCGTAGGCGTACTCTGGCCAGGTGTGGATGCATAGGTGCGATTCGGCGATGGCCAGCACGCCGGTGACTCCCATGGGCTGAAAGCGGTGGAAGGATTCCCCGACGATGGTCGCCCCCACGGCTTTGGCAGCGTCTATCAGTGTTCTCCTCACGTAGGAGTAGTTGTTGAGGAGTTCAGGATTGCACTCGCGCAGTTCAAGGATCAGATGTATCCCTAGAGCATTCAATCTCACCCACCCTCCATACTGAAATCGGCAAATCCAGATTCTACATCAAAGGGTATGGGGTAGCAAGCGAGCCTGTGCGCGGTCCTACTCCGTGAGTAGCCAAAGCTGAGCAGCTCTGGCAAGCTTGCACCCAGGGGGTGAGCGCGATGAAACGCACGGGCAGCACACCTGAGGTTCCCTCTACAGGAGGACTGAAAGAGGAGAGCCCGGCCTTTGCCGGAGCAGGGCTGCTGGCGGAGTTGTCCCGGCACTCAGGCACGCCGGCGGCGGAGCGGGTGCTGCCGAAGAAGCGTTCGCCCAGGGGACCGCAGCCCTGGGAGCGGGTGGAGTCCTGCGTCCTCTTGAGCGCCCCAGGTGGAGCATGCC
>JACQUH010000264.1 GCA_016210375.1 Chloroflexota bacterium | reverse complement strand
TCGAACCAATGACCTCCGCGATGTCAACGCGACGCTCTAACCAACTGAGCTAACCGCCCGTCGGAGGTGCACGCCAAGTGTAGCAGGGGCCCAGGAGTGGGTCAAGAAAGCCAGCGGGTTGGCTCTCCTTGCTGGGGAGTGGCGGTTAGCTTGACCTGGCACCAAGTAACTATCTCAGAATGGCCTTCTTCACCCCAGCCTGAAGGCTGGGGCATGATGCCGCCCCCTTCAGGAGGCGGTGCCAAAGCGGGTTTTGAGACAGTTACTAAAGTGCCAGGTTTGGGGTACACCTGACCCCCGACTTCAGTTGGGGGACCCAGACCACCCGAAAGCAAACGGACCAGTGGGTCCAGTCCCATCCCTCAGACGTGCTCCGTCCCCTCTTCTCGGCCTCCTGACCTACGAGGTCTGCCCCATGCCCTCCCAGAGCTGCGCCGCGTACTCCATTCGCCCCGTGATGGCCTCGCGTAGCGCCTGGGCCGACGGGTACGCCAGGCGGTGGGCGAGGTAGGCGAACTCCCGCGAGTCTGTCGGCGGGATGGTCAGGTCCTTGGCGTGGCCCCGGACGGCCCGCAGGGCGTCTATCAGCCGTCGGAGGAAGCTGTAGACCTCCCGCAACTCCTCGGCCTGCCCCTGGGAGAGATGCCCTCCGTGGGCCAGCCGGTCAATTGCCTCTAGGGTGTTGGTGACGCGGACACCCTGATCCTGGCGGCCCACCAGGACCTGCCAGGCCTGGGCGTAGTACTCCACATCCACCAGGCCGCCGGGACTGTACTTTGCGCTCACTTGGCCCGCCGGCACCAGCTCATTCGCCTGCCTGCCCCGCAGGTGCAGGAGGTTCTCCATGTCCAGGGACGCGCCGGTGTAGACGAAATCATCGCGAGCCTGGAGCACCTTGGCGGCCAGCTTGGCGTCGCCGGCCACAGGGCGTAGCTTCACCAGGGCCATCCGCTCAAACTGCCGAGCGAAGCCCCCCCCGGTGTAGTACTCCCGGAAGGCCGCCAGGGAGGAGGCCAGTGGCCCTTTGCTCCCGTAGGGGCGAAGGCGCAGGTCAACTTCAAAGATGCCCTCGCGGCGGGTGACCAGAGCTGCCAGGAAGCCTCGGACCATGCTGTTGAAGAAGAGGGAGCTGGTGATGCTGGAGGGTCCCTCCGTCGCGCCTTCCTCCTGGTAGACGAACAGCAGCTCAATATCGGAGCCGAAGCCCAGCTCCCTGCCACCGAACTTGCCCAGGGCGCAGGCGCACCAGGGGCAGGCCCCATCTCCTGGCAAGGCAGGCTCGCCATGCTGCTCGCGCAGGGAGTCGTAGGAGAGGCCCCACGCTCCCTCCACCACGGCCTCTGCCAGGTCCGATAGCTCCTCGGAGAACTCCTGGAAGCCAATGCGCCGGGTGATGTGGCGCAGGTCAATGCGGAACATCTCCCGGTCCTTGAACCGGTTCAGTTCCTGGACCTTGGCCTCGCGCCCCTGAGCACGGCTCAGGGCCTGCCGAAGAGACTGGCGGAGCAGCGAAAGGGGCTTGCCACGCTCCAGGGCGGGCGTGTCTACCAGCACGGGGAAGAGGTTCTCGTGCTGCATGCGCAGAAAATCTTCCCACAGGAATTGGCTGACCCCCATCATCTCTGCCAGGGTGGACAGGACCCCGGCCGATTCCATATCCCGCAGCTCTCGCGACCAGTCCGGGTTGGCCAGCATCTGCTGAGTCAGGGCGTTGAACTGGCGCAGGGCCTGGGCCGGGTTTGGTGAGCGGGGCAGCAAGTAGGTGAACTGCTTGATGAGGGCGGCGGCGGCCCGGATGTCCTGGAGGCGCTCCTGACTGGAGACCTTGCGCCCCGTGGAGTCGGTGAGCCAGAAGGTATCGTGCACCTCGCTGCCCCGGGTGCGGATCTCTGCCCGCTCTATGTTGATGTTCAGCATCGTCAGGGCGTTGGCGAAGGCGAAAAGGAACCCGACCGTATCGGCTGCTCTGAGGGAGAGCTGCGTGAAGTCGGTGGAGGCATCGTTGTCCACCTCTACGGAGACGGGGAACAGTAGTCTCTCCGCCTCGGGCATGGTGGCCACGGCCTGACTGACCCTGTCTAGGATGGACTCTTGGGCTTCTTCGCCATGGCCGCCCACTGCGAGGCCGATGAGGCGGGAGAGGTCCTCCCGGAAGCGTTCCCACAGGGTGGGGGCAACCTCCTCTAGAGCGCGGACGTGGAATATGTCCAGTATCTTGCGGTTGGGCAAGGGAGGCGCGAGAGGCATCGCGGGTCTTCGGGCAACGGTGCGCCGGCGCCTGAAGTCCCACACTTGGGCCTTGGCAGGCAGGGCTTCCGGGAGGTGGACGGTGAAGACGTCTACGCTCTGGATGTTGATGCGATAGCAGGCAAACAGTCCAGCGATGAGGGAGAGGGCCCCGAGGCAGTCCCAGGCGCAGAGGGTGATGGCCCACTCGTTTGCCCTTTCTGGGACCACGTTCAGGGCCACGTCCTGAGGCCCGGCGACAGCCTGGAGCAGAGCCATGTGCCGCGCTCGGGTTGCAGCGTCAAAGGGCTGGTAGGCCCTGCCCAACTGGCCCGCGATGAACTCCTGGCTAAGCTGCTCACTGGGGTGGGTCAAGGGATGCTCCTGCGATCTTGTAGCGGAAGCTGTTACTAAGGAGGTTGTGAGGAAACGGTGTGATGCGGCTGAGCCGCATCACACCGTTTCAAACCAATCTTCTCCCCCTTCCCATGCGGGAAGGGGGAGCCAGAGGGGGTTAGGTCGGAACCCAATTGGCAGGTCATTTTGTTCATGACCATCAGTTGGGGGGATGCAGAACACGCCAAAGCAAACAGTTCACGCCCGCTTCAGTGGCACACCCCCTGCGCCTCTTCATGATAACATGGGGCGATGTAGCTTTGAGCACAGTCGCCACCGGGTGCAGCGTATGGCGACGGCAGCCTCCAACAGCGTATGGGTGATGTAAACGACCTTGTCGCCGCCTTTGACCAGGGCGCGTTGCTCCGACCGGCCCCGGAAGCCCTCAACCTGGTGGACCTGGCTTGCGCCGTCGCTCAGTGGGCAGGAGCCGAGGGCCTGCCCCGCACTCCCTGGGCCAACAAGGCGGCAGAGTACATTGGCCCGGGCCAGCACCTCATCCTGGTCCTGGCCGATGGGCTGGGGATGAACCTCCTGGAGGCGCTGCCGGGCGGCGCTTTTCTGCCCCGTCACGTGGCCGTCTCGTTGCGCACCGTCTTCCCTTCGGCTACAGCGGTGGCCCTGACCTCCTTGGCAACGGCCCGTTGGCCCGGCCAGCATGCCGTCGTTGGCTGGTGGACGCACCTGCCGGAAATCCGGGGCGCCGCCACCATTCTTCAGTTCGCCGCGCGGTCCGACCGGCGCCCTCTATCGGAGCTCAAAATGTCTACCCAGCAGGCCTTCCCTGTGCCATCGGCCTTTGCTCGTTTCAAGCGGGACACCCTCGCCATCCTCCCCCAGCGCATCGCGGGAGGGACGTACACGGACTACTTCACCGGCGGGCGGGCGGTTGTTGGATCCCGCAGCCTGGCAGAGGCGGTGGACATCGCCGTGGAGCGGGTGCGGCGGGCCGAAGCGCCTACCTTCACGTATCTCTACACTGGCCGCATAGACGAAACGGCCCATACTTACGGCCTGACCCGCCCAGAGGTGACGGCGGCTCTGACTGACCTGAACCGGGAAATGGAGCGCCTGGCGGAGGGCCTCGCTGGCAAGGGGCGGGTCCTGCTGACGGCAGACCATGGGTTTCTGGACACCGCTGAAGGGTCCCGGCATGAGATCAGGTTCTACGACCCCTTGCTCTCCTTCCTGTGGTACCCACCCTCTGGCGACGCACGAGTGCTGTACCTCCACGCCAAGCCCGGGACCAGGGGCAGGATACGGGACTACTTTTACCGCCGGTTTGGGGCGCGGTTCTCCCTGCTGACCGTGGAGGAGGCGGAAGTGCTCAATCTGTTTGGCCCGGAGCCACTGTCGCCTGTGGCAAGGAGCCGGCTGGGCGACCTCATTGCCATCTCCCACGGCGCCGACGCTGTGGAGTACCGCGTCGCGGGCGGCAACGGGCGGGTCATGCAGGAGGCCTCCCAGCACTCGGGGCTAACGCCTCAGGAGATGCTGGTCCCCCTGGTTGTGGCGTAGGGAGGCCTATGTAACAAAAACGTAACAATCGGGCAACACATTAGCAATGCTGTTTGGCCAGGATAGGTGTAGTGTATCAAGGTTGTCTGAAGCTATCCCAAGAAACCTCACGGCGCCGCTCCCTTCAGGGGGCGGGATGGAGCCCCGGCCTTCAGGCTGGGGTGCAGAAAACCACGTTGGGATAGGCTCCTGATTGGGTTCCAGGGCGGGAGGGCAATTAACCAGAGGTTGCCAGGTCGCACCGCGAAGGGGCGGCGTCAGGCCGCCCTGGGGAGAGGGCAGGGTTGCTGTCCCCTGGCAGAGGAGACGCTGCGGCCGGCCCCGATTGCTTGGGGGTGACGTTGAGCATGAACTGGCACCAAAGCGCCAGGTTTGGATTGGGTAAACTTCCGACTTCAGTCGGGGTGATTGAACAGCGCCCCAAGGCCAGGGAAACCCAGCAGCCCGGGCCCTTGACCTCTGAGGCCCATCTCGTGGAAACTTAATCCATTTGTGCGCTACGGCAGTAGGAAAGGAGACCACTAGGCATGGCTGGCAGAAATCTGACACCGGCCCAGGTACTACAGTTGTGCAGCGACCGGGGCATCCAGATGATTGACCTGAAGTTCATTGACATCCCCGGCACCATGCAGCACGTTGCCATCCCCATAGGGGAGCTCAACATGGAGGTGTTTGAGAAGGGCACGGGCTTTGACGGCTCCAGTATCCGCGGCTTTCAGGCCATCCACGAGAGTGACATGCTCCTGATGCCCGATTCCACCACCGCAGTGGTGGACCCGGTCTTTGAGATACCCACCCTGAGCATCATCTGTGACATTCGTGATCCCGCCACCGGCGGCAGCTATTCCCGGGACCCGCGCTGGATCGCCCGCAAGGCGGAGGCCTTTCTGAAGTCCACGGGCCTGGGCGACACCAGCTACTGGGGACCGGAGTTGGAGTTCTTTATTTTTGATAGCGCGCGCTTTGACCAGACTGTCAACAGCGGCTACTACTTCATAGACTCCGATGAGGGAGTCTGGAACTCTGGCCGCGAAAGCTCCCTGCTGGGCGGCCGGAACCTGGCCTACCGCCCCCGGTACAAAGAGGGTTACTTCCCAGCGCCTCCCACGGACACCCTGGGAGACATCCGCTCCGAGGCCGTGCTGCGTATGCAGGACTTCGGCATCACCATTGAGAAGCACCACCACGAGGTGGCCACGGCCGGCCAGGGCGAGATTGACATGCGCTACGATACCCTGGTCAAGATGGCGGACAACGTGACGGTGTTCAAGTACTTGCTGCGCAACGTAGCCAGGAGGCACGGCAAGGTGGTCACATTCATGCCCAAGCCCCTCTTCGGCGACAACGGCACGGGCATGCACACCCACCAGAGCATCTGGAAGAATGGCGTCCCTCTGTTCTATGGCCAGGGATACGCCAACATGAGCGACATGATGAAGCACTATATCGGCGGCCTCCTCAAGCACGCCCCCGCGCTGCTGGCCCTTTGCGCTCCCACCACCAACTCCTACCGCCGCCTGGTGCCTGGCTACGAGGCCCCAGTGAACCTGGCCTACTCCGCCCGGAACCGCAGCGCCTGCGCCCGCATCCCCATGTACTTTGATACCCCTGCCTCCAAACGCGTGGAGTTTCGCTGTCCAGACCCTACCTGCAACCCGTATCTGGCCTTCTCCGCCATGCTCATGGCTGGCATTGATGGCATCATGGAAAGGACGGATCCGGGCGATCCTCTGGACGTGAACATCTACGAGATGTCTCCTGAGGAGGCGAGGGCGGTCAGGCAGGTGCCTGGCAGCCTGGCAGAGTCCCTGGAGGCCCTGGAGAAGGATCACGACTTTCTCCTGAGAGGCGACGTCTTCACCAGGGACCTTATTGATACCTACCTGGAGTACAAGCGGGAAAAGGAATTGGACCCCGTCCGCTTGCGCCCGCACCCCTATGAGTTCTACCTCTACTTTGACGCGTAAGGGATGGACCAAACACGAAAAAGCCTGGGCGACCGCCCAGGCTTTTTTGATGTTCCTTCATTGAAACTATCTCAAAACGCTTTTCCATACCCCCACCTGAAGGCAGGGGCATCATGCCGCACCCTTATCGTC
>JACQUH010000257.1 GCA_016210375.1 Chloroflexota bacterium | reverse complement strand
CTATAGCAAAAGCCCTGAGCGGAGCGAAGGGGCAGGTTTGCCGTTCAGTCAGGTTCATGCCTTCTAAGTGTATGGTTATATGAGAGACAGTAGACTAGGAGGCAGGAGGGGTGGGACGGCGCTGAAGTGACACAAAACACCCACGGCCTAAAGCCACAGGCTGGTTGATACCACCTTGCCTGGGGCCCTAAGCCGTGGGTCTACGGTGCAAAACCTGAAGGTGTTGCGCCGTACAGAGACGGTCATCACCGCCGGGGAAACGGGACGGAAGGGACAGAGCCTACCAGCGCGGCCCACCACGGCCGCCGCCGCCTCCACCGCCACCGCTTCGGCGCTCGTTCTGGAAGCCTCCCCCTCCACCTCTGCCACCCTGGAACCGTCCGCCGCCGCCGCTCCTGCCGCCGCCGAAGCCACTCTCAGTCCTTGGGCGGGCCTCGTTGACGGTGATGCTCCGACCGCGGAACTCTTTGCTATTCAGGGCGGTGATAGCGGCCTGGGACTCCGAGCTGGAGGGCATCTCTAGAAAGGCGAACCCCTTAGAGCGGCCCGTATCCCTGTCTCGCACAATGGTGACCTCGTCCACCTTGCCAAAGGCTTCAAAGGCCGTCCGCAGTTCCTCCTCAGTTACTTCGTACGCGAAGTTTCCAACGTAGATCCTCATTTGTTCTCCTCTTGGCTCCCGCCTGATCTCAACCTGAAAAAACGATGGATGAGGCAGAGGGGGCGAACGCCGCCCCCTCTGCCACGCTTCTCCTCTTATTACCGGCCCATCCGAACGGCCGCGCCCTGCTGGCGGAAGCAATCGCTACAATAAACCGGGCGATCGCCGCGAGGCTTGAAGGGAACCGTGGTGTCCTTGCCGCACTGGGCGCAGATCACCGGGAAGCTCTCGCGGGCACTCTGGCCATAGCTGCCATTGGTCCCGTTGCGCCTTAACTGGCGGCAACTGGGGCAGCGCTTCGGCTCGTTAGTAAAGCCCTTTTCCGCATGGTACGCCTGATCGTCGGCGCTAAAGGTGAAGGGCTTGCCACACTCCTGGCACGTAAGGGTCCTATCCTTGTACTGCATCGGTGAACTCCTTTCCACAAATAGTTGGCAAGGGCATGGTCACCGGTACAGAGGGTTCTTCGGAGTGCCTGGGAAGTGCACTGGGACCCTTTTGGGAATCCGAGAAGGGCACGAAGGACGCTGGAAGGTTCAGAGCGGGGACGCAAAACACTGCCACCCCTATAGTATACCACACGCCGTCCACAATAGCACGCAGTTGTCCTTAATTCCGTGAGTGGCCTGGGCTGGATGGCGAGCTGGGGGCGACCAGGGGCAAGGGCCCCCAAAGTCCTGGCTCTTCAGACGACCTTCCGTGTTGTCTGAGGTCAGTATTCGTTTTGCAGGCTCGTTCTGTTGCCTGCTTGAGGGAACAACATGGCTGGTCCAGCCACTGCCGCGCCGTCTCTGGGACCGGCGGCCGGTACCCCGTCCTATCGCCCCAGCCCTCCATCGTCTCTCAGGCGGGCCCTGTCGTCCATGCATGCTCCACCTGGGGCGCTCAAGAGGATGCAGGACTCCACCCGCTCCGCCGCCGCCGACGTGCCTGAGTGCCGGGACAACTCCGCCAGCAGCCCTGCTCCGGCAAAGGCCGGGCTCTCCTCTTTCAGTCCTCCTGTAAAGGCAACCTCAAGTATGCTGCCCGTGCGTTTCATCGCGCTCATCCCCTGGGTGCAAGCTTGCCAGAGCTGCTCGGCTTTGGCTACTCACGGAGTAGGAACCCCAAGGTGATCTTGACCCCCGGCCTCAACCATGGTATGATGATAGAGTCCCAAGCAACTGAGGAAGGCCCGGAGGTCATGGTGAGCCTCGCCACGGAGCGCTGCTCTGGCAGAGGCAGGGGTTCGGGGCCAGTGAACAAGGTTGCTTGGGACGCTTCTCTTTTCTGGGCCAGCCAGAGGCTGGCCCAGATTGCTGTTCCGCGCTTGCTCAAGGCTCCGGCAGCGCCGCTGCAACCCCCAGGACAGCCTCCGCCGGCTTGCCACCATGTCCGAGGGCATCAGTCACAGGGGGCGTACGGCCGAAGCCTCTGCGGCCCACAAAGGCACCACAGGGGCCCGGTCACGCTCCCTCGGCGTCTCGGTGCTCCTCCGGCCGCAGGATGCCGATGAAGGGCAGGTTGCGGTACCGCTCCAGGTAGTCCAAGCCGTAGCCCACGAGGAACTCGTCCGGCACCTCAAAGCCGGCATAGTCCACCTGCACCTCTACCAGCCGCCGGACGCGCTTGTCCAACAGGGCGCACACCTTGACGCTGGCAGGGTTCTGCTCTTGCAGGTAGCGCAGAAGGTAGTTCAGCGTCATCCCGGTGTCCACGATGTCCTCCACCAGGATCACGTGGCGGCCTGCCAGATCCAGGTCCAGCCCCTTGGTGACTCGGGCGCCGCCTTCGTCCCCTGCGCCGGTGTAGTAGGAGACAGACATGAAGTCAATGGACATGGGCAGGGTGATCTGGCGCATGAGGTCCGCCATGAAGCAGAAGACGCCCCGCAACACCCCCACCAGGAGGACCTCCTGACCGGCGTACTCCCGAGAGATAGCCACCCCGAGCTCGGCCACCCGGCGGTCTATCTCAGGCCTCGTCAGAAGCACCTTCTCCACCGGCGGGAGCTTGCCCTGCACCAGGGGACCAAAGCCATACTTGGCCAGCAGCCGGTGGATGTCGCGGCGGTACAGGAGCCGCGCCTTGACCTCCGGGTAGAGCTCCCGCAGCCGGCGCAGCTTCCGGTTCTTCGCCGTCACCAGGCTCTGCTTCATCGTGGTCAGCTCCAGGTACACGTCCAGCTCCGGCAGGTAGAAGTCCGGCGTGAACATCTCCGTTACCCGGTCCCCGTCCCACCGCAAGGGGAAGGAACGTGGCTCGTACAGCCACTTCACGTTGTAGAAGTCCAGGATCTTGGCCACCTCCCCCTCGCTGGAGTGGGCGAAGGGGCGATGGCTCGTGGGGACCTGGTAGTGTGGGACAGGGGAAGCGTATTCGGAGGGCACGGGCCGGGAGCGGGGTGGATGCGTAGGAGGAGGGCGATGGGGGACAGGCGCTGGCTGGGGACTCGTTGGCCGCTGGCCGCTGGCTAGGGCAGGGGCGTCCGCTGCGAGGCCCGCCGCTTCAAGAGGGGCCTGGCGTCTGTGGGCCCGCCAGCGCCGAGAGCGCCAGTGGGCGGACGCCTCGTCGGAGGCACGGTTTTCGGGCCTGTCTTGCATGGTATACCCCGGGGAAACGATGCTGATGCTGTTGCTCTAGAGTGTACGCTGCCGCAGCGTCATCGTCACCCCTCGGGCGGCCGCGTGCATGGACCTGGCCCAGGGGCCATCTCCCGCTCTCCCTCCCTCAGCAGCCTCCGTGGCCTCCACGACGCCTGCTCAAAAAGGGAGGGGGACCTCGCCTCCCGGGGTATTCTCGTAGCTATCCCAAAAAGCTTCATGGCGCCGCCCCTGAAGGTCGTGGCTTCATGCCTCAGCCTGAAGACTGAGGCATGAAGCCATTTTGAGATAGTTACTAATTAGGATGCCAATGAGACCTAACCTCTCCCCCTGGGGTCCCCCTCTCCTGGAAGGAGAGGGGGGACGATATTCTGAAGAAACGGTGTGATGCGGCGAAGCCGCATCACACCGTTTCAAACCTTTCTTCTCCCCCTTCCCGTGCGGGAAAGGGGAGCCAGAGGGGGTTAGGTCGTCCCGCTCAAGACCGTCAGGGGGTGGGGACCCGAAGGCCCGGTTTCATTTCCGATTGTGGCGTCGGCAGCGCCATGAGCAACTGCTAGGGATGACGGCGCCGGCGGAAACGCCCGGGGGTCTGGCGCAGGAGAGGGAGGCGCAGGCGGCGCCAGGCCTGGCTTACCGCGGCGTCCTCCTCCACGGAGAGGAGCTGTCGGCCAAACACGGTGCGGCCATAGGCGTCTACCAGGAGGGCCAGTTGAGGCTGGAAGCTGGAAAGGCGCATGCCCAGGGCCTGCCCATACTCGCGGGGCGTCTGCCCTGGGCGCGGGCCGAGGCCTGCCAGGGCAGCCACCCGTGCCAGCTTGCGGTAAGCCTCCAGGGGGCCCAAGGGCGCGCCCAAGAGCCATCGGAGGGCGGCCCGCAGCCCGTAGGCAGTCAGACCGAGGATAGCCAGGGCCAGTAAGCCCAGGCGCACTGCGGCGCTGAGGCGTATGCCTTCCTGTCCTCCCAGGGACCCCGTGGCGCCCAGGGGCGGCAGACCAAGGTCCTCGTCAAAGAAGTCTTCGTCCGGGCTAGATTCGTCGGAGGAGAGGCTCCCTTCGCCCGCGGCACCTGTCCCAGGGAGCGAGCTGCCTGGGGTTGGCTCAAAATCAACCCAGCCGTAACCAGGAAAAAACACCTCTGTCCAGCCGTGGGCGTTCAGGTCCCGCACCAGGACGGTGCCTTCGCTGTCTACCTCGCCGAAGGAGTAGCCCACAGCCAGGCGGGCGGGCACGCCCACGGCGCGGAGCATGACGGCCAGGGCGGAGCCGTAGTACTCGCTGTAGCCTGCCTTGGCCACGAAAAGGAAGTGGTCAACGCCGTCGGAGTTGACCGCAGGCGATGGAATGCTCAGGGTGTAGGGGATGCCCTCAAGGTACTCCTGGATAGCCACCGCCTTGTCGTACGGCGTGGAGGCGCTCGCCGTAAGGGAGGCTGCCAGGTCGCGCACGCGCAGGGGCAACGTGGCTGGAAGCTGAAGGTAGAGCGAGGAAACCCAGGCGGGGTAGTCCTCCCCTGCGCTGCGCAGTTCATCCGGCCTGGCTGCGGAGATGGATGTGAGAATGGCATAGGTCTCGCCAGCGGCAAGCTGTTTTTGCCCTTGGAGCGAAAGGGTGTCCAGAGAGGGAAAGAGCTTGGGTTGGACTACGACGCTTCTCGGAAGGCGCTGGGCGTTCCGCTGGATGCTCACTAGCACCATGCCATCGGGGATGGAGGCTCTGATGGCCTCCTCCCGGCCTGGAGCGTTCTGAGCCGGCTGCGAAGGCTCGGGGAAGCGCAGCGACGCCAGCTTTCGGGCAAGGGCCTGCACATCCGGCGGAAGGGCGGTGTTTATGACGGTGTTGGAGCCGATGGCTAGTGTGTAGGTAGGCGGCGCTGGCGACTCCGCTAGCAAGGCAACATCGGAGGTCTCCACCTCGCCGCCCACAGGCAGCAAGCGCGGGCTGTACTGGAGGGTGACCCGCTGCACCACGGGCTGGCGGGCCTGGTACGCAGCGAAGGGGGTCTCTCCAGGCCGCCAATCCACAGCTACCAGCTTCGTGTCGCCAGCGACCCAACCCTGAGAGATGTAGGTGGGGTAGCTATGTACCTTGAAGTAGGTGGGAGTCGTAACCTCGGCGGTGAAGACCACCTGCTCTCCCAAGGTGATCGGCCCCTGGAAGGGAAGGATGTCGCCGAAGGTGCGAAAGGCGATGGGCTTTCGTGCCGGGACGCCAGCGAAGAGGCGGTGGAAGTCGCCGCTGTAGGTCTCTGCGGGCCAGCGCAAGACCTGGTAGGCCTTTTTGAAGGCGTCGGGCCTTGGCCAGGATAGGGGCAACATCAACGCGATGACGATAGCGAGAAGACCGAACCAGAAGGCGTAGTTCAGGCCGGAGGCGGCGAGCGCAGTGGTGTGGCCGATGTGTTGCTGCTCCCAGCGAGCCCGCCGGGCCATGAAGCTGGCCCAGGAGAGCGCCAGCAGGGAGAAAAAGAAGTAGAGGTACAGATAGTGCCAGTAGTCGCTGGGCAGGTAGCTGATGTTGGTGATGAGGCCCAGACCGGACAGGACCAGGGGTACCCAAACGTTGCGGCGGCGGAAGGTGAACCAGCCGGCCACGTACCCCAGCACCCAGACCAGCACGGTGAGTGTCACGGCAAAGGGCAGGGCATCTGTGCTGATGCCCCCGGTGCGGGCGGTGAACATCCATTGGCCGAAGCGCTCGCCCAGGTAGCGGAGGCCCTGGGAGCCCGCCGGCGCATTCAGAAAGCCTATGAACAGCCAGGCGACGGTGATGAGCCACAGGGTGAAGGCAACGCTGTGGAGGACGAAGGCGTTGATACGAGCCCTGGCCAGCGCGACGCCCACAGCAAGGCCGATAAAGGCGGAAACGTGGAGGGGAGGCGTGCGGGTCCACTGGGCGGATTGGAGGGACCAGACAACGCTGATGACAACGCATAGCACCAGGAAGAAGGTCACCCAATGGAGGTTCGGAAGGAAGGCGCGCAAGGTTGCTCGCAGGTGGCCCCCCAGGGGCGGCATGCCCCCGCCAATGTAGCCGCCCAGCCAGCGACGCGAGGATGCCTGGGTGGTCATGCCCGCCCTCCTCGCCGCGCCGCTTCGCCCCGGGGTGGTTCCTGGCCGAAGGCGTCCCAATGTTCGGCCACGGGCTGGTCCAGCGCCGTGGCGATGTTGTCCCCTTTGCCCAACACGTACGAAGGGATGCCCAGGGACCGCAGCCCCGGGGCCAGGGGCGCCAGGCTGGCTGGACCCACGGAGCCGACGCCAGGGGCTTGCTGGAATGTGGAGCCGTCCACCAGGACTGCCGCCTGGCGGAGACCCCGCTGGGCCAGGGTACCCAGGGTACCGACCCATGCATGGCTGGCCGAAGGGGTGACAACCACCAGCGTGACGTTTCGAGTGAGCCAGGGGTCCATCCGGGCAATGGCCTCGGCCAAGGACAACTGGCCGTCGGCGTGAACTTGAGCCAGCACCTCCAACGCTCTGGCCTCCTGGAGGGGGCCGCGCTCCGGCGGCAGGATGGGGAACTCCATACTACTGGCGGCGAGGCCCACGGGCAGGCCCCTGCCAGCGTAGTAGTGAAGGACAGAGGCGGCAATGGTTACCGACATCTCCTCGGTGGAGTCCTCCTCCAGGTTGATGTGGACAGCCGCCTCCATGTCCAACAGGACCCAAACGTCGCTGGTGAGGCCCACGTCAAACTCTTTTACCATGAGCACTCCCTGGCGGACGGTAGTGGGCCAATGGATGCGGGAGAGGCTATCTCCTGGGGCGTACTCCCGCACCGAGGCCACATGGGGGGAAACCTGGTGGGACCGGAAGCGCGTCCCTCCCTCGCCTGGCAGGTCTGCGGAAGAGGTGAAGAAGCGGGGAAGGGGGACGACGGCGGGCAGGACAACGACCTGCTGCTGGCCGGCGTAGGTCCGCTGCATGCGGAAGAGACCGAAGGGGTCGCCCGTAGCAACGCGCAGGGGCCCCAGGGCAAAGACTCCCCGCTTCCGGGCCAGGGTCTGGACGCGCCACGAGCGGAACCCCCTCCCTGGTAGGCCCACGACGCGGCCGGTGTGGTGGCCCGGGATGTCATTCAGATCCACCACCTCCAGCCAAGGCTTGGGCAGGAAAGAGGTGTTCCGTACGGTCATTCGCTCGTCTACGGGCTGGCCCACGCTGACCCTGGGGGTGCGGCGCTCTATCCTTACCTCTAGCCAGCGGAGGCCGAACCAGGCCCACAGGTAGCCACCCAGGATGGCGATGGCCAGAAGGTAGAAGAGACGCCGGAGGGGAGGGAAGCCTGTGATGACGGCGAAAGCCAGGACGATGGCGGTGAGGGCAAGGATGCCAATGAGACGCTTCATGAGGGTGTCCTACGGTTCCTAAAGCAATGCGAGGCGACGCCTTGCGCCACGGGAACCCGATACGCATCTCGCGCTGATGCTCTTCGTGTCCACGCTGCTCTCTTCGTCCAATCGCCCGCAGCCTTTCCCTTGGTGCTGCCGGCGGCCGTGGGGATGACGAAAGAATCCAGAGCGTTCCTCTTTCGTTAGATGCTGGTTCTGGATAAGGAGTGCGAGCGCCCCCGTGGTCCCAAAGAGCCCCCTCCCCTTTCGCTTCCGCCTTGTGTCCTTCCCTTCGCCCAGGATGCCCGGCCTACATCCTGGCAGCGACCCTGGCGCCGGGGACGGTGGCCTGCTCGGTGAGCTGGGACACGACGTGCAGGCCGTCCAGGCCCTGCATTCGGGCGGAGGCGGTGAGCACCAGACGGTGGGCCAGGACAGGGCCGGCGAGCGCCTTCACATCGTCGGGCAGGACGTACTCCCGCCCCTGGAGGAAGGCATGGGCCTGAGCGGCGCGCTGCAGGGCCAGGGACGCCCGCGGGGAGGCCCCCAGGGCGATGTCCTTGTGGCGACGGCTCCCCTCGGTCAAGGAGACGATATACTGTTTCACCAGTGCATCCACGTACACCCGGCGCACGTCCTCTTGCAGGCGCAGCACCTCGGCTGGGGAGGCCACCGGCCCCAAGGTGTCGTAGGGATGTGCAAGCTGCTGGGACTCCAGGATGGCTACCTCCTCTGCGGCAGTGGGGTAACCGAGGCGGATGCGTAGTATGAAACGGTCCAACTGGGCCTCGGGCAGAGGGAAGGTGCCTTCGTACTCCACCGGGTTCTGCGTGGCCATGACCATAAAGGGGTTAGGCAGCCGGTGAGTTACGCCGTCCACCGTGACCTGGCGCTCTTCCATCGCCTCCAGGAGGGCGGACTGGGTCTTGGGAGTGGCGCGGTTGATCTCATCGGCCAGGATAATCTGGGCATGGACAGGACCAGCACGGAACTGGAACTCTGCGGTCTTCTGGTTGAAGATAGAGGCGCCGGTGATGTCGCTGGGCAGGAGATCCGGGGTAAACTGGATCCGGCTGAAGGTGCAGGCGGTGGAGCGGGCAAGGCTCTTGGCCAGCATGGTCTTGCCGACGCCAGGGACATCCTCTATAAGGACGTGGCCCTGGCAAACCAGAGCGATCACGCCCAGGCGCACGGTCTCTTCCTTGCCCAGGATCACCTTGCGGACGTTACCAACGATGCGCTCAGCAACAGCGCGCCCCGGGTCCTCTGGCTGCATGGGGTCATCTCCTTCCGCCCAGAAGCGGTCGACTCCTGTCTTAGTGCAATGGAACTAGTTTACCAGAGAAGGGTTGAATTTGAACAGGGAAAGAGGAGGGCAAGCAGACAGCAGCCAGGTTGCAGTTCCTCTCTCCCCTAAGGGGACGGGGCAGGGGTGAGCCAATAAACGTGAGAATCTGGGCACGGCGGAGCCGTGCCCAGATTCTCACCACAGCTCGCGGCGGTTGGCTCCTTCTTGGAGGGCAAGGGCAACAAACTGGGTATGCTCAGACATAACAGATACCTCACGCCAAGGCATGTCCTACTCCTTCGTGTAGACTCATGCCTAGTATGGGTGTATACCATGTCCCCCAACACCCGTACACCATGCCTCCGGTCTATACAGCAAAGGAGAGGGGGAACACAGGAGGAGAGGTCAGAACCACAGCAGCACAAGCGCCCAGTTAGTGACCATCTTAAGAGTCGCTTTGGCACCGCCCCCTGAAGGG
>JACQUH010000033.1 GCA_016210375.1 Chloroflexota bacterium | reverse complement strand
TACCACCCCATGTTCTTCTCCCCCAAGAGTGCGCTCTTCGGGACGCGAACGTCCTCAAAGAAGGTCTCGTTGGTGCGCGCCGTCCCGTAGGTGGTGCCAGGAGGCGCCGGCGGGTCGTTCTGGATCGTCCACAGCGGGCGCACGGTGATGCCCGGGGTGTCCATGGGGAAGATGAGGATGGAGATGCCCCGGTGCTTGGGGGCATCCGGGTCCGTGCGGACCATCATGTAGATGTGCGTGGAGTTGTGGGCGCCGGAGGTGAAGATCTTCTGCCCATTGATGACGAAGAAGTCGCCATCTTCCACAGCGCGGCACTGGAGGGACGCGAGGTCTGCGCCCCCGGAAGGCTCGGTGAAGCCCTGGGCGAGGGTGTATTCGCCCTTGATGATCTTGGGGATGAACTCTCTCTTCATCTCCTCGGTGCCGGCGGCCATGATGGCCGGAGCGCCGCTCCCGCCGCCGCCGATGCCGAAGCCACCGCCCATGCGGGCCCACTCCTCCTCCACGATGTACTGGGTCAAGCGGTCCTTGCCCGCGCCGCCATACTCCTTGGGCCAGCTAATGCCCAGCCACCCCTTCTCGTCTATCTTCTTGAAAAGCGCCGCTACCTTGGGGCCCCGGCCCCGGCGGCCCTGCTCGCCCGGCTTGGGAACAAACCCCTCCTCCATCTCGGCGGCCACCTCATCCGTCACGTTCTCGGCGATGAACTGCCGCACCTCCTGGCGGAGGGCTTCCTGCTCCTTGCTCCACCCGAAGTCCATGATGGCCTCCTTCTCCCGATAACGCCTATGCGGGCAATTCAAGTAACAACATTGCTCCGCAAAGGCCCAGGCCTGGCAACGCTTTACGCTACGCCCATTTTGAAGCTCCTCTTGGTGTGTGTCAAGGGGCCTGCACAGGTCCTCAGGGAAGTTCGGTCCTCCAAGCGTCTCTGGAAGTAGTATCCCCCACCACAGCCTATTGGTCATCAACCAAATATTTGTGCTGCTGTGGTGCCGACCTCTCTCCTTGTGGTCCCTCTCTCCTCCCAGGAGAGGGGGACGATATTGTGAAGAATCGGTGTGATGCCGCCCTGCCGCATCACACCGATTCAAACTAACCTTCTCCCCCTTCCCGGGCGGGAAGAGCCTGTCCTTGAGTGAGCCGAAGCCCTGAGCGCAGCGAACGGGGAAGCGAAGGAGGGAGCCAGAGGGGTTAGGTCGGAACCCGATGGCAGCTTATTTTGTAAATGACCACTAGACAGGGGGATGCGGAACACCTGAAAGCAAACAGAACCGGACCAATGGAACTAATGGAACTAATGGTCTGCTGTCGTGCATGTCAGCTTTTCAGAAGCAGGGCATCCAGCAGTGTGTGGAATGCACGGGCATCTATCTTGCCGGCCACTGCTATAGGACCATCGCCAGGCTGCAACAGGGTCTGGCCCCGGGTTTCCCCGGACGTTATGTCTACAGTGACGGCGCCCCTGGCATAGCTGGCAACTGCTGGCTGTAGCGCAATGGCCATGGCGAGCGGGTCGCTAGGAACGTAAGAACGGTCAAAGCCCTGGCGCTGGAACCACTTGAGAAGGATGCGGTAGGCGAGTCGCGCGGCGGGCGTCCTGGCGTCCCGGAAGCGGGCCAGGTCTCTGGCCTCCAGCCGCACCTGGTCGCACGCCTCCCGGGGCACGAGCACAACGGGCAGGCCAGAGGACAGGACAGATGAAGCAGCCTCGGGGTCGTTGCCGACGTTGAACTCAACGGTGGGCGTACCGTTGTCGTCGCGCAGCGCGCCGCCTGTAGCCACCAGGCCCCCAATGCGAAGGGCTGCCTGGGGATGTCGCCGCAAAAGCAGGGCCATGTTGGTCAGCGGGCCAAGGGCCACGACGGTCATAGGGCTGGCGCTCCCGGATAGCAGCCGCGCCATGAAAGCAGGGGCGTCCTCCGCCACGGGAGTCGTCGTTGCCCTGGGGAAGTGGACGCCGATACCGCGGTGGCCATGGAGGTCGTAGGCGTGGTGGAAGGTCCCGCCCAGCAGGGGGCCTGCGGCGCCCCGGGCCACGGGCACGTCGGCCCTCCCCATGTGCTCCAGGATGGACAGAACGTTCCTGGTCACGTGCGCCAGGGACGCATTGCCGCCAGTGGTGGTAATGCCTGCTACCTCTATCTCCGGCGCGTTCAGAGCCATGAGCAGGGCGATAGCATCGTCGGTACCCGGGTCGGTGTCAATGAGGATTCTCTTCATGCTGAAGGCTTTTTCCGTCCCCTTGCCAGGGAGACGCTATGGGATACAGTATAGAGGACGGGACACGTCGCAGGGTCTTTCGGCCTTCCGAGGGCCTATGAGGGAACCCCCACCATAGTTCAGCCAGGGGGAAGAAGGCAAGGGTGAGGTCCGACCTAACCCCCTGTGGCTCCCCCTTCCCGCACGGGAAGGGGGAGAAGATTAGTTTGAATCGGTGTGATGCGGCCCTGCCGCATCACACCGATTCTTCACAATATCGTCCCCCTCTCCTGGGAGGAGAGGGGGACCACAGGGAGAGAGGTTGGGTCTCATTGGCATTGCAATTAGTCAATGACCATGAGGGGCGGCATCATGCCCCAGCCTTCAGGCTGGGATGTAGAAAGCCACTTTGAGATAGCTCCTTAGTCCTTGACCTTCAGGGGGCAGTGCCTACAGGAATTCTGAGATTGTTTCTCGGTGTCAGGGGATGGTATCGCCACAATGCAGCGAACGGAATACAGCCCTGGTAACTATTGACCCTGCACGAGCCGTCTCCTACACTGGGGAGGCCGTGTCCCGACGAACAACAGACCGCAGGAGTCCTTTCCGGGGGCTAACCACCCCCGGTGTCACCCGCCAGGCATAGCTGGACGCCTTGCCTTTTGCCCGTAATCAGCTATCACTGGAGGTGACTACCGTGTCGCTACAGCACCCGGGCGGCTCCGAAGAGGAGCTTGCCGCCTATCGCCACCGCCTTCGCCACACCGCCGCCCACGTCATGGCCGCCGCTGTCCTGGAGCTTTTCCCCGGGGCCAAGCTAGGCATCGGCCCGTCCACAGAGGACGGCTTCTACTACGACTTCCTGCTCCCTCGTCCCCTGACGCCGGAAGACCTGGAGGCCATCTCTGGGATCATGCGAGACCAGGTTGCCGCAGCCTTGCCGATGCAGCGACGCGAGCTCTCCAGGGGCGAGGCCCGGGAGCAGTTTGCCTCCCAACCCTTCAAGCTGGAAGTGCAGGAGGGCATCCCGGAAGGTGTGCCCATCTCCACCTACCGTCACGGCAGCTTTGAGGACCTGTGCGAGGGGCCCCACGTGGCATCCACGGCGGAGGCGGCAGCCTTCAAGCTGCTGTCCATCGCCGGCGCCTACTGGCGCGGCGACGAGAAGCGCCCCATGCTTCAGCGCATCTACGGCACGGCCTTTGAGACCCAGGCCGCCCTGGACGACTACCTGCACCGCCTGGAGGAGGCCCAGCGCCGGGACCACCGGGTCCTGGGCAAGGAGCTGGGCCTCTTCATGATGGACTCCATTGCCCCTGCCAGCCCCTTCTATTTGCCCAAGGGGGCCATCGTCTACAACCAGCTCATAGACTACGTCCGGGGCCTCTACCAGCAGTATGGCTACCAGGAGGTCATCACCCCCCAGATCTTTGACATGGAAATCTGGAGACGCTCCGGCCACTACGACTACTACAGGGACAACATGTTCCTGGTCAACGCCGAGGAGCGGGAGTACGGCGTCAAGCCCATGAACTGCCCGGCCCACGCCCTCATGTACGCCGCCCAGCTTCACTCCTACCGCGAGCTCCCCCTGCGCCTAGCTGATTTTGGCCGGCTCCACCGCTTTGAGCGCTCTGGCGTCGTCCAGGGCCTCACCCGCGTCCGCACCTTCTCCCAGGACGACGCCCACATCTTCTGCGCCCCCGAGGACATAGAGGGCGAGATTCACTCCCTGGTCCGGATGTTCCACGACACCTACCGCCTGTTCAGCTTTGAGCGGGTGCGCATCGTCCTATCGCTGCGCCCGGACAAACGCGTCGGCGCCGATGAGCTGTGGGACCGCGCCGAGTCTATCCTGGCCCAGGCCCTGGCCAAGGAGGGCCTGGCATACAAGCCCGCCCTCGGGGAGGGCGCCTTCTATGGCCCCAAGATAGACTTCTTTGTGCCCGACGCCCTGGGCCGGGAGTGGCAGCTTGGCACCATCCAGTTGGACTTTCATCTGGGGCAACGCTTTGACCTGGAGTACGTGGCGGAGGACGGTACGCGCCAGACGCCGGTGGTCCTGCACCGGGCCATGCTGGGCTCCCTGGACCGGTTCCTGGGGGTGCTCATTGAGCACTACGCCGGCGCGTTCCCCGTGTGGCTATCGCCGGTGCAGGCGGTGGTCATCCCCATCGCCGACCGCCACAACGACTACGCGCACCAGGTGGAGGCGCGCCTGCGCCAGGCGGGTCTCCGCGTGCAGGTGGACGACCGGGGCGAGCGCATGAACGCGAAGATACGGGACGCTCAGCTTCAGAAGGTGCCCTACATGCTGGTGGTTGGCGACCGGGAGCAGCAGCAGGGCGCCGTTGCCCTTCGCCTTCGCTCCGGAGAGAACCCGGGACCCATGCCCCTAGAGGAGGCGGCAGCCCTCATGGGCAAGGCGGTAGCAGACAGGGCATGAAGGGAATGCGCGTGCCTGGCAGAAGGCAAGCGCCTCACCCTCACCTTAGTAACTATCTCAAGACTTTTCTGTACCGCCCTCGGTGGTCTTTGACTAAACAGTTGTGCCGCTGTTGTCCTGACCTCTCCCCCTGTAGTCCCCCTCTCCGTGGCGGAGAGGGGGACTATGATTTAAAGAATCGGTATGATGCGGCGGAGCCGCATCATACCGATTCAAACTAATCTTCTCCCCCTTCCCCTGGGGGAAGGGGGAGCTAGAGGGGGTTAGGTCGGAACCCAATTGGCACACTAT
>JACQUH010000247.1 GCA_016210375.1 Chloroflexota bacterium | reverse complement strand
TCTCCCACCAGTGGGACGCGACGATCACGGGGCACGTGTTCTGCTCGTTTCTGGCCCTGGTACTGCTGGACGATTTGCAACGGCGGGGTGGTCCAGCGCGGCGGGAAGCTGGAATGGGACGTGGTGCGGCAGGACCTGGAGGCGCTGTGCGAGGTGGACGTACGGGACGGGAGCGAGTGGTACCAGCTGCGGACCGCGTTGCCAGGGGTGGCGGGCAAGGTGCTCCGGGCCGTGGGGGTGGCGGTCCCGCCGGCGATCACCCCCCTGGAGGGTGTGGTGCCAAAAGCCCTCCGCGACCCCGATTCCGTAGCTGTTTCCCCGACGCTACTGTAGAACTTCGGTCAGCCAAGTCCAGAATCCCCGTGCCGCATCTGCTGCCGGCATGGTCGAATGTTCGGACCGCCACATTGTCCCAACCCCATCCCCCTACACGCTGCTGCCGAACTGCGTTCGCATATGCACAAATCCGTCGTCCCAGCCACCCAACGCCTAACCACCCACTATCCACGGCCATCCCCACCACACGTGCTAGAATAGCCCTGTCGTCCCCATTCCTACCCACATGGCCCATCCCTATGCTCTCCCCACCATCCATGCTCTGACTGCGGAGGATTACTCCTGTCATGTTAGATACCATTACCATTACTGTTCACGCAGGAAATGGGGGTAACGGCCACGTCTCCTTCCGGCGGGAGAAGTTCGTCCCCCACGGTGGGCCGGACGGGGGGGATGGGGGTGATGGGGGAGATGTCTACCTTGTTGGAGACTCCTCCCTCAACACTCTGTATCACCTGCGACGCTGGCGGTCCTTCAGCGCGGGGCCAGGCAGGGCAGGTGGCGATAACAACAAGACGGGTGCGCGGGGCCGGGACCTGGTGGTCCCCGTACCGGTTGGCACCGTCGTGTGGCACCTTCGGAAGGAGGATGTGGGCGGTGCCGAGTCGTTGGAGAAGGTCCCCATTGCGGATGTGACAGTGCATGGGGAGAGGGTCCTGGTAGCGCGTGGCGGTGAGGCTGGGCGTGGGAATATGAGATTCGCCACACCCACCAATCAGGTCCCAGTGCTGGCTGAGGCTGGTGAGAAGGGTGAGACCGTCACGCTGGAGTTGGAGCTTCGCCTTATCGCCGACGTGGGCATTGTCGGCGTCCCCAACGCCGGCAAGTCGACCCTCCTTGCTGCGCTTACACATGCGCACCCCAAGATTGCGCCATACCCCTTCACAACTCTGGAACCGGCCCTCGGTGTGGTAGAACGATATGACAAATCGTATGTGTGGGTGGAGATCCCCGGCCTTCTGGAGGGGGCACACGCCGGCATTGGCCTCGGGCATGAGTTCCTGCGTCATGCGGAGCGCACGCGTGTCATCGTGCAGTTGGTCGATGGCGCAGCGGATGACCCCATCGCGGAGGTGAGGCTTATCGATGAGGAGCTGCGCCACTTCAGCCCCGCACTCGCAATGAAGCCACGCCTCCTCGTGGTGAACAAGATCGACATGCTGGAGGTCGCGGAGAAGCGAGATACCCTAGTGCGTATCCTCCGTCATGATGGGCAGGAGCCCTTCTTCATCTCTGCTGCGGGGCGCATCGGTCTGGAGCCGGTGGTGGAGGCCGCGACGGCTCTTGTGGAGGCTACGCCTCGTGAGGCGGTCCCGATCGAGCATCCGCCGCTGGCGCGACGCGGGGCCAGAGAGGGGGCAGCGCGTGTCGTTCAGGAGGGCGAGACGTTTGTGGTATATTCTCCGAGAGCCGAGCGATTGGCCGCCCTCGTGAACCTGGAACGCCCAGACGCGCGTATCCAGTTCATCCGTGAACTGGAGCGTCTGCGTGTGATCCAGGCCCTGGAGGACGCCGGCGCGACGCCGGGTGACACCGTGCGCATCGGCAACCTGGAGTTGGAATGGTGATCCGTGCGGCTGGGGATCCTTGGCGGCACCTTTGACCCGGTGCATATCGGCCACCTCCTTGTCGCCGAGGAAGCGCGGACTCGCCTGGGTCTGGAGGAGGTCCTCTTCATCCCCACAGGCCGGCCATGGCTGCGTGCCGGCGAACCCATCTCCCTGGGACGAGACCGCCTCGCCATGGTGGGACTTGCCATCGATTCCAACCCCTTCTTCCGGGCCTCCGACATGGAGCTCCGCCGTCCAGGTGACACGTACACCGTCGATACCCTGCGCGCGCTCCACGCCGAGTACGGTGGGAGGCGGGAGCTGTACTTCATCCTGGGGATGGATACCTTTGAGCAACTCCCCCGCTGGCGTGAGCCCGACGCGATCCTCCAGCTCTGCCATCTGGTGGTGGTGAGCCGCCCCGGTCATGGGAGCGCCGCCGTCGAAAGGGTGGCGGACCGGCTTGGAGCCCGTCTCCGCGAGCGGACGGTAGTCATCGAGGGGCTGGAGGTGGGGATCAGCGGCACGGACATCCGCCGGCGGGTGGCCGCCGGTCAGTCGATCCGGTACCGGGTACCTGAGCCCGTGCGCCGTTACATTGCAGCCCGCGGTCTGTACAAACGTGTGGAGGGTCTTTCCTGATGACGACGCCAAGAGCCCCGTTCTTCGTGCCGAACACGTCCGACATGCTGCTGGAGCGCGCCCTGCGCCTGGGGGCGGTCCAGTACGGCGAGTTCAAGTTGACGTCCGGCAAGACCTCCTCGTACTACTTCGACGGGAGGCTGCTCACCCTCGACTCGGAGGGCGCCTACCTGGTGGGGCGCGCCCTGTACCCGCTCGTACGTGGCGCCGGCGCCCAGGCGGTGGGCGGGCTGACGCTGGGAGCGGACCCTATCGCCTCGGCCGTCGCCCTGACGGCCCACATCAACGGCGAGCGCCTGTCCGGGTTCATCGTCCGCAAGGAAGCGAAGCAGCACGGAGCGAAGCGGCAGGTGGAGGGGCCGGTCAAGGCGGGGATGCGGGTCGCCGTCGTGGACGACGTCTGCACCACGGCGGGGTCCATCCTCCAGGCCGTGGAGTCGATGGAGGCGATGGGCTGCAAGGTGGTCCTCACCGCCGCCATCCTGGACCGTCGCGAGGGCGGCAGCGACCTGCTACGGGAGAAGGGCTACCCCTTCGCGTGCCTCCTGGAAGCCACGCCGGAGGGCAAGGTGAAGGTAACGGTGCGGTAGCAGATATGACGCAGGGGCCGAGACCGCCGTGGCCGGCCGGCCACGGCGGTTCTCAGTGACAGGTCACGGGGATGCCCGCGATCAGATGGTCCCGTTGGCCTTCATCTCCCGGAGCTGCTCCGGCGGCAGGCCAAGCAGCTCCCCGAAGATGTAGTCGTTGTGCTCCCCCCGCAGCGGGGGCGGCGCCCCCACCTG
>JACQUH010000252.1 GCA_016210375.1 Chloroflexota bacterium | reverse complement strand
CTGGGGCATCAAGCCGCTCCCTTATGGTCATTGAACAAATACGTTGCCAGTGTGATCCGACCACTCCCCCTGTAGTCCCCCACTCCACAACGGAGAGGGGGACGATTATTTGAAGAATTGGTGTGATGCGGCAGCGCCGCATCACACCGATTCAAACCAATCTTCTCCCCCTTCCCCTGCGGGAAGGGGGAGCCAGAGGGAGTTAGGTCGGTTCTCTTTTCAGACCTGCTCGCCATTGCCCAGGGAAGGGACGCTAGCCTTTCTATTGGCCTTCCCCCTGGCCAAACGGGTAGGGCGCGTTTGCAAGGGCGGGGGTACCCTGGAGGTGTAACAGTACAGCCAGCGCTGCTCAGACACCAGCCCAGGAGGCGCCCATGGCAACAACTCTTTTCAACCTTTCCAGCGATCTGGCCGCCCTGGTGGCGGCAGCCGGCCCGGGCGTTGTGCGGGTGGAGGGACGCCGACGCCTGCCCGCCAGTGGCATCGTGTGGTCGGCGGAGGGCCTCATCCTGACAGCGCACCATGTGCTGGAGGAGGATGCGAGCATCGCCGTGGGCCTGGAGGATGGGCGATCGGTCCAGGCCTCCCTGGTGGGCAGGGACCCCACTACGGACCTGGCGCTGCTGAAGTCACAGGCCAGCGGTCATCCCGCGCCAGAGTGGGCCGGACCTGATTCGGCCAGGGTGGGCCACCTGGTGCTGGCGCTGGGCAGACCGGGGCCAGGCGTCCTGGCAACCCTGGGGGTCGTGAGCGCCCTGGGAGACCCTTGGCGCACGCCTCTGGGCGGGCGGATAGACCGCTTGCTTCAGACGGATGCCGCCATGTACCCCGGCTTCTCTGGCGGCCCCCTTGTGGACGCCGGGGGACGCATACTGGGGCTGAACACGACCGCCATACTGCGGGGCCTGCCGGTAACTGTGCCGGCCCCCACCGTGCGGGGAGTGGTGGAAGCGCTGCTGGCCCATGGACGTGTCCGGCGGGGCTACCTGGGGGTAGGCGCGCAGCCAGTGCGTCTGCCGACGCCTCTGGAGCAGCAGACGGGGCAGGAGACAGGGTTGCTGCTGGTGTCGGTGGAGCCGGGCAGCCCGGCGGCCCAGGGGGGCCTGCTCATGGGCGACACCATTGTGACACTGGACGGCCAGCCGGTGAGGCGGCTGGAGGAGCTGCTGGGGCAGCTCACGGAGGAACGCATCGGCAAGGCAATGGCTATTCGTTTCATCCGCGGGGGCCAGGTGCAGGAGCGCGGCGTGGTTATCGGCTCCAGAGGGGAATAAGTGACAACCTCAAGGCGGGTTTCCTCCCCGACTGATGGTTAGGTACGAAACAACCTAACCACCTCTGGCTCCCCCTTCCCATGCGGGAAGGGGGAGCAGATACATTTGAATCAGTGTGATGCGGCAAGGCCGCATCACACTGATTCATCCCATTACTGTCCTCCTCTCCCTTCAGGAGAGGGGGACCACAGGGGGTGAGGTCGGAACCTCACTGGCAGATAATGTTGCAAATAACCGTAAGGATGGGACATGACACCGCCCCCTTCAAGGGGCGGTGCCAAAGGGTCTTGAGATAGTTTCCAGGGAGGCGCCCGTGACAACGACTCTCCAGCAGCTAAACAGAGACCTGGCCCAGGTGGCGGAGGCGGCAAGCCGCAGCCTGGTGCAGGTGCGCAGTGGCCGGCGCAGCGCCGGGGCGGGCACCGTCTGGCACTCCGATGGACTCATCGTCACGAACGCCCATGTGGTCAACAGTCGCGAGCTATCGGTGGAGATGCCCAACGGCACTCGCTTTCCCGCCAGGGTGCTGGCCCACGATCGGGATCGGGACCTGGCAGCCCTGTCGGTGGCTGCCACTGGCCTGTCCACCATTCCCCTGGGAGATTCCCTGGGCCTGCGGCCCGGCCAGTGGGTGGTGGCCATCGGCCACCCCTGGGGCGTTCGGGGAGCGGTGTCGGCAGGCATCGTCATAGGCACCGGCACGCAGTGGGCCGAGTTGCCCCACAGCGGGCGGGAACTGATTGCGGCGGGCCTGCCCCTGCGGCCCGGCAACTCCGGCGGGCCGCTGCTGGACGTGCAAGGCAGGCTGGTGGGCATCAACGCCCTCATTGCAGGGCCGCACGTGGCTTTCGCGGTGCCGGTCCATGTGGCCAAGGCCTTTCTTCGGGAGACCCTGCTGGCCCGGGAGCCAGTCCCGGTGGGATAGTCTCTGCCCGTCAGGAGGCGGCGACAGAGGGGCAGAGGGCATCCCATCTGGTCTCATCGTTGTGGATGCCCTGGGCAATCCTTATGACCCAGGCAAGGTAAGCAAGGATTCGCGGGGGCCATGCACCAGGCAGGGATAGTGGCGGTGCGCCTGAACGCCTTGCGGCAGGCCCACGCTGCTTGTATGCTGAAAGCAGATGTCCACCCAGGTATGGCGTGGGTCATGCGCCCGTAGCTCAGCGGAACAGAGCATCGGTCTTCGGAACCGGGGGTCGTGGGTTCGAATCCCACCGGGCGTACCACTTTTCAGATACAAACTGAGGTCCCAGGATGCTCCCTGGGGCCTCTTGTTTTGGGGTTTGCTAACGGATGAAGGGCGCGGCAGGTAATTTCAGGCCTTCCTCAAAGGTTAACCCCGCCTGGTGTTGCAGGCTCGGTACTACGTGGAAGTAGGTATCCAGGGTAATGCTTGCCATGCTATGCCCCAGCGCTCAGACACTACCTCGGGGTGAACGTTCTGGGCAAACAACAGGCTTGCGTGAGTATGGCGTAGGTCATGGAAGCGGACGCCACATAGCCCAGCGCCCCTTACCAGCTTGATGAAAGCGTGGGTAATGGTGTTGGGCAGCAGAGGGCGTTCATCCGGGGACTGCGCGAATACCAGGGTATCTGGCGTGACCTCCTTCCCCAGTTGCACCCAATCCTCCTCTTGCTTCTCTTTGTGGGCTCCCAGCGCCAGTACAGCCGATGGGAGGAGAGCCACAGCCCTTCGGCCCTTCTGTGACTTTGGCTCGGTGAAAATGCTCTCCCCTGTTCTGAGGTGATGGAGGACTTGCTGGACGTGGAGAACACCAGCCACCAGGTTAGTATCCTTCCACACTGTTACACAAATGGTTGGTCAGCTTTGAGGCAAGGCCCGTTCCCAGATTGAGTTTGGGGGAAACCAACCACAAGTGAAACAGTCACCACTGGGCCACAGCCCTTGCGGGCCCTGGCGGGCATGGTATAATAAGGGTCCTGGTGTTTAGAGCGGAGTGGTACCACCCGTTCCCATCCCGAACACGGTAGTGAAACGCTCCAGCGCCGACGATACTGGGCTCGTGAGGGTCTGGGAAAATAAGCCATCGCCAGGATTGTAAGGTTCTTGGGTGCTTACGTGCCCAGGAACCTTACTTATTTCCTTGCGGGTAGCTCCCCCTCTCGCTGGTTTGCCCAACCGCCAACGGTCCCTGTACACTGGGGCCCTCAAAGCCCGCTCTACTGTCCAGGGGCATTTACCCTTTACAGCTATACAATGACCCGCCTATAATTGGAGCTATCACAACAAACTCTCAAGCGATGGTCTATTTTGTCATACTCAACTGAAAAGGCTCCTGTTACCCCACGCGAGGAGGAAATGGCCCAACTGCTGGATGAGGCATCGCCCATCAAGAGCGTCAAGCGTGGAGACGTTGTAAGCGGCGAGGTCATGCGAATAGACGAGGACGGGATCGTTGTCTACATTGGCCACAAGGCCGATGGCATCGTCCCACCCCGAGAGATGCGCTCCCTTACTCCTGAAGCCCTGGGCAAGATCAAGAAAGGCGATGAGATATACGCCCTGGTTATGCGGCCCGACAGCGAGGAGGGGCCAGCTATTCTCTCCCTGGATCGCGCCCGCTCCGAGCAGGGGTGGATTATCCTCCAGAAGTGCCTGGACACCAACGAGATGGTGAGCGGCACCATCACCGGCTTCAACAAGGGCGGCGTAGTGGTGGAGGTGGAAGGAGTCCAGGGTTTCATACCTCTCTCCCAGCTCGCCCCCATTGACCGCAACGCCGGCGACCAGGAGGCGGT